>JAGCWG010000152.1 GCA_017961965.1 Bacteroidaceae bacterium
ATAGAAATTTGAGTACCGGAAGCGGGGCTCGAACCCGCACGGGCGCAATGCCCAAGGGATTTTAAGTCCCTCGTGTCTACCATTCCACCATTCCGGCACGATATGTTTTTAATCGATAATTGACAATTGATAATTGATAATTATGCTAATGCGATGTACGCAAGCCCGATTGCATTATCAATTCTCAATTGTCAATTCTCAATTGAATTAGTTGCGGGGGTCCGACTCGAACGGGCGACCTCCAGGTTATGAGCCTGGCGAGCTACCAACTGCTCCACCCCGCGATGTTGTTTAGTAGTGCTCCTTTTCAAAAGCGATGCAAAGGTAGGGACTTTTTCTGAACTGGCAAACAATTTACGAACAATTTTATTAAAAAATATGCTCTATAACATATTTTAGAGCATATACAACAATAAATATCCGAAAACGTCCCGTTTGCACTTATGATTTTTACTACTTAACATACATTTTCCTTTCAAGTCTTTCCTTCTTGGTAAGGTTGGAACCTTTGCGAAGATAAACACCATCGCAAGTGGCGGTATCAAGTCCATCGAGGATGCCACCATGATGATGACTGACAACATCGCCATATTGCGTGAGCACCTTCATTGGGAACAATCCATGAACTGTCTCTTTTAGTTTTGGATTGTCTGTGATTACACGGCGAAGAAGGAAGCAATCAGAGAATGCACCAGTCTCAATCTCACTAATGCCAGAATGTAATACAACTTCTTCAAGCGAACCACATCCGTAGAACGCCTGACCAAGAACCTTATTCACGCTTAATGGCAAGACTACCGTCTTGAGATTGCCACAATAAGCAAATATATAAGGTGACAAAGCATGAGAGACGGTAAACATATCTATATAATACCTACTGCCATCAGTCACAAACCTATAGCCCTGTCCCTTTGCCATATTCGTCTTTAAGAAACTACGAAACTGTTCCTCTGTCATATTAGCAAAATCGTATGTAGCTTTACCGCCAAAGAGGCCAATGTCTGTATAACGACAATCCTTGGCGAATACACGTGCATAGGCATTATCCTTGTCATTCACAAACTGTACGCCAGATATGTCAAGATGAGCAAGCACTCCATGCCTCATTCCTGTCGTAAGCACGTCGTCAGCCCCAAGCATCCTTCGAAGGTAGCACACATCCACGCTATTCATCTTACCAGTAAGCGTAAGACGAACGACCTTCATCGCCTCATCTTCAGGCAAAAGAGACTGAAGCGTACCAGCACGTGCTATATGAACATAACGACTTACCTCATCACGATTATTATCAGGAAGAATATCGCACACCAAATTACTACTAATGGTAGGAATATTATCCACAACACCGAGCGAAGGATGAAGCATGAAACGGTAGTAACCATTACCTGCACCATGCCATCCGAGGTTAAAATGAAGGTAGGCCCCCTTGCTGCCGTCACACACGAAAGCATGTTCACCTCCAGAAAGAATAACAGGCTGTCGAGCATCAAGATTCGTGCGGATAATGTTCTCTGTCACATCTGCCGACACATTCCGTACATAGCGACACACAGGTGAAAAACTCCAGAAATTCACAAGAGCAGCACGAGCATTAAGCGCATTAGACGAAGTGCTCAGATTACCAAACTGACTACCTACAGACACCGCACAAGCCTCAACGAGCGAAGCAACATCTGCATAATCCTCACCCATCACCTTATCACGGCTATATACAGGCTTAATTGTCTTCCACGAGATACCAACATTATAGAAATCACGGCTCACTACGTCACCTCCATCGGTATAGGTAAACGTACCCTTTCCACGTAATGGATACTGGTAATAGCGCATTATCTGAGCCATCGCTATAGCCATGCACCCTGCAGGCTTATGGCTGTTGGCAAACGGAATCGCAGGACACATTATATTATATGGGAAAGTCTGTCCCCAACATATCTTGCCTAACAGCGGAGCCACCGTATTATGTCTGCCCCTACCTAAAGTAAAGCCTTGTTCCGTCAACGAATGAAGTCCTTTATTCTTCATAGCAACCAACTGCGCCTTGTACCCCTCCAAGAGAAGTGTACTCCACGATGACTCAGGATTGGAGAACACATTCCCCACAGAATAAGCAAGAACACGATTATCCACACACGAAGCATAGCCGTCACCCACAACGATGGCAAAAGCACCACCCTTAACATCCTCAAGCACCGTCAGTTCCTCTGACACATGGGTAGCCCTAAGGCTCAATCGTACACCGTCAGCACCGTTGGCAATAAGCCAGCGACGCCCTATCGACTCTTCTGACTGCGCAAGAAGCGAAACAGATAAGAGAAATGATAAAACAAATATTATGCCATGCTTCATGATAATGATGTTTGATTAATGAAGAATACCCACCAAAAGGGATGGGCTTAGCCAACGAATATATTTTTACTGGGCAAAGATAAATAAACTATCCGATATTTTTCATATATTTGCAGAAGAAAAAAAAGCAAGTAACGAAACATGACGGAGTTAAGGAGTACACTTCACTTCCCAACTCCGAAACATCATAGACGATAATGATATTCAAGCTAAGTGACAGATTGGCATTTCCCGACCCACGCAACGGTGAGGATGACGGGTTATTAGCTATCGGCGGCGACCTCTCGGTTGGCCGTCTGCTCTTAGCATACAGCTACGGCATATTCCCCTGGTACTCATTTCGCGAAGGACTCATCGAATGGTGGTGCCCTATGGATAGGTTCGTCATCTTCCCCAAAAAGATACACGTGTCTCACTCCATGCGCACACTATTGAACAAGAGACGCTATACAGTTACATTTGACAAAGCTTTCAAGAATGTAATCCACAATTGCGGTCAACTGCGCATCGAACAGGAAGGAGCGTGGCTGGGTCCCGAAATGGAAGAAGCCTATACCCGTCTCCACGACCAAGGATTTGCCAAAAGCGTGGAAGTATGGGAGACAAAGGACGAGCACGGCACCCCTGTGGAACCACACCTTGTGGGCGGTTTGTATGGAGTTACGATAGGCAACTGTTTCATAGGAGAGAGTATGTTTTCTCTTGTTCCGAGTGCATCGAAGATAGCGCTTATCTACCTTGCCAACCTCATGGATCAACTCGGTGGCGTAATGATTGACTGCCAGTTTGAGACATCGCATCTCAAATCGATGGGCGGTGAGCACATCACCTACGAAGAATACATGAAATACATGAAAATGTAGCAAAATTAACGAAGAAGAGAAAATAATTAGCCAAACCAATTTGGATATTCGGAAAAAAGGTCTTACCTTTGCATCCGCAATTTGCACCAAGGATGCCGAAATGGTGGAATGGTAGACACGAGGGACTTAAAATCCCTTGGGCATTGCGCCCGTGCGGGTTCGAGCCCCGCTTTCGGTACTCACAAAGAAAACGTCTAAATGAACACTCACGTTCATTTAGACGTTTTTCTTGTTTACTCCTTAAATTAGAAGTTATCCACGTGAACCTCGAAGTATGCCTGTGGATGTGCACATACAGGACACTCATCAGGTGCCTTTGTGCCAATGATGATATGACCGCAGTTGCGACATTCCCATACCTTCACCTCGCTCTTCTCAAATACCTGAGCAGTCTTGAGGTTGTTCAACAAGGCACGGTAACGATCCTCGTGTCTCTTTTCAATAGCGGCAACCAATCTGAACTTTCTTGCCAAGTCTGCAAAGCCTTCCTCCTCGGCTGTCTTAGCAAAGCCTTCGTACATATCCGTCCATTCGTAGTTCTCTCCGTCGGCTGCAGCAGCAAGGTTCTCGGCTGTATTGCCAATGCCGTTAAGTTCCTTAAACCACAACTTAGCGTGTTCCTTCTCGTTGTCTGCTGTCTTTAGAAATAACTCGGCAATCTGCTCAAAACCTTCCTTCTTTGCCTTTGATGCAAAGTAAGTGTACTTGTTTCGTGCCTGACTCTCACCGGCAAATGCTGCCAATAGATTTTTTTCTGTTTGTGTTCCAGAATACTTTGTACTCATAGTGTTTGTTTTTTGTTAGTAATGTATGTTCATTTGTTTTGTGCGTAACCACTTTGCAAAGATATGAAAATAAAGCATAATGGCAAGCAAAAATGGTTATATTTTTCCCGAAACATCAAAGTTGGATTTCGTAAATTGTTTTTATTCCATCCTTATATATTGTTTAGCAAGTCCTCCCTCGCTTGTCTCCCTGTATATGGATGGGAGGTCGGAACCTGTCTCCATCATTACGGACAGAACCTTGTCGTACGAAACGAGGTGCTGACCATCGCTGAAGGTTGAGTATATGTTGCAGTCCATGGCTCTTGCTGCCGCGTATGCGTTACGCTCGATACATGGTATCTGAACCATGCCACATACAGGGTCGCATGTCATTCCGAGGTGGTGCTCAAGTCCCATCTCTGCCGCATATTCTATCTGTGCCGGACTACCGCCAAACAACTGGTTGGCAGCTGCAGCAGCCATGGCACAGGCAACACCAACCTCTGCCTGACATCCAGCCTCGGCTCCAGATATGCTTGCCGAATGTTTTGCCACATTACCTATCAAACCAGCTGTGGCCAACGCCCTCAAGATGCGTATCTCGCTAAAGTCGCGACTTTTCCATAGGTGGTAAAGGATGCCCGGAACAACGCCACAAGAACCACACGTAGGAGCAGTAACGATAACGCCTCCTGCCGCATTCTCCTCGCTTACAGCCAAGGCATAGGAGAACACCAAGCCGCGACTATGGAGCGAAGCCGTATATCCTGCAGCTCTCACATAGTATTGCACAGACTTACGCTGGAGATGAAGCGGTCCAGGAAGCACGCCTTCTGCCTGTATGCCTCTTTCCACGGCAGCCTTCATAGCTTCCCACACATCGTGAAGGTAGTTCCAGATGTCCGCACCCTCGTTCAGTTCCACGTACTCCCAAAGTGTACGCCCATTTTGGCGACACCACTTTAGAATGTCAGTCATCGAAGCAAGTTCGTACACGTCATCCGTCTGCAGATAGTCGTTTCCCTCCTCTTCGAGAGCACCTCCACCCACGCTGAATACCGTCCACTCATCCACTACCCTGTCCGAATCGTCATAAGCTACGAACTTCATACCATTAGGATGATATGGAAGATACACACCAGGTTTCCAGTACAAATCCACACGTCTGCCGTCACGCTGGAGCACATCGAGGATGGCAACATCCGTCAAGTGTCCCTTTCCTGTAGCTGCAAGACTGCCATAAAGTGTAACCTGAAAATGAAAACAATTGGGATGCTTCGCCAAAAATCTTTCCGAAGCAAACCTTGGCCCCATGGTGTGGCTTGACGAAGGACCTGTACCTATCCTATATAACTCCTTAATCGATTTCATACTATCCTGATGCTTTAGGGTTGATACTTGTTCATTTATTTTGTATACAACAACTTTGCAAAAATATGAAAATAAAGCTTAAAGGCAAGCATAACGTGTAATGATTTTTATACATCGCAAACAAAAAAACGCACATTAATGTTCTTCACTTATTCTTTTTGCGGATAAGTGAAAGTCCAGCGACGTTCTTTGCCTGGAATGCAATAATCAAGAAATGTGACTTTATAATATGCAAGCAAAGATTTGTAAACGTAAGGAACAAATTGGGCATCAAATTCATCTGCATCCACTAAATAAAACCAAAGCGACATTTGTCCACGATTAAAAGATGTTGGATCGAAGTGAAACCTATATGTTTTATCAGTATTTGATGACAACGTGCATTTTTCCTTGTTCGCATTTATTTCTTCATAAACAAGCAAATTAGTACCGTTAGGACTATCTGAACTATAAACGACATACAAACGTTTATCGCTTGTATTCTTAATACAGACAACTGCTTCATCAGGTCCTAATTCGTCCTCTACTTCTTTACTACATGAGGTTTGGGTAAACATTACAAGCGCCATCAACGCCCATAGAATAATTTTATTCATACAGCCTTTGTATTTTTTATTTTGCGCAAAGTTACAGAAATACACAGAAAATACAAAACAAATGTCCATGTTTGTATTTGTTGGTCCAAAAACAAACATCTCATGCCTATGGCACCACCCTTGTTGATTTCAGCAACAGCCAGCAAGACCGAAACAAGAAAAAATGATGTATAACGTAGTGTCTTGCAGTTGAACTTGTGGAAATTCTTGGTTGTTCCTCAAAAATGCACTATCTTTGCAAAGCGTTTCGAGATGATACTCCGTGAACTTTACGAATGTCTTACGAAGGGTTCACGAAGGGTTGTCGAAGGAATGGGGGTAGAAAACTATGCCCTGTCGTGAACAAAGACACGGATTGTGGGTGTTTTCTAACCAACCAAAATCAACAGGGAAAATAATTCTGGAAACTAAACCAAACTAACATTTTTACTTTTTTATGAAGAACAAGCATCTCGTTTCTTTGCTTACTTTGGCATCTGTATGCCTTTCCGCTGGTGCGGAGAATGACGGTACTCAACTTTGGTTTCATGGCAAGGCAACAACTGCCGCAAATGTTACGCTCAAGTCAAAGGCAAGTGCAACAACAGATATTGCCGTGCGTGAACTGAAGAACGCGTGGAATGGTGGTAGCATCACTCTCGTACGTACATCAAAGAAAGGTATGAAACAGGATGCGTTTACAATAAATCAAAAAGGTGGAAACGTGACCATCACATCACCTTCGGATGCAGGATTGATGTATGGTGCTTACCATATCCTTCGCCTTGAGCAGACACTTGGCAAGGATGCTTATCGCGACACTCTTTTCACAGAAACACCTGAGCACGACCTCCGTCTTCTCAACCATTGGGACAATCTCAACGGTACTGTTGAGCGTGGCTATGCAGGCAAGAGTATCTTCTGGGGCGACAAGCCTCAGTTGTTCAATAACACTAAGACACGTACAGCCTTTACAGCTGCAAAGACGACAATAGAGAACTATGCCCGAGCTAATGCTTCTATCGGTATCAACGGAGCGGTTATCAACAATGTGAACGCTTCGCCTAAGATGCTTTCTGACAGCGTGCTCACAATGGTCAAGGCGTATGCGGATGCACTTCGCCCATATAATATAAAGGTGTACCTTGCCGTAAACTTCTCAAGTCCTGTCGTTCTTGACGGATTGAAGACAGCCGACCCACTCGACAAGGATGTGCAGAAGTGGTGGACAAAGAAAGCAAAAGAGATTTATGCCAAGATACCTGACTTCGGTGGTTTCCTCGTGAAAGCCAACAGCGAGGGACAGCCGGGTCCTATGGATTTCGGCCGTACTCATGCTGACGGAGCAAATATGCTTGCCAAGGCTCTCAAACCTTTTGGTGGAATAGTCATGTGGCGTGCCTTTGTCTATAGTCCAAGCGACCCTGACCGTGCAAAGCAGGCTTATATTGAGTTCAAGGATTTGGACGGCAAGTTCATGGACAACGTAATCGTTCAGATTAAGAACGGCCCTATCGACTTCCAGCCACGTGAACCATACAGCCCTCTCTTTGGCGCCATGCCTAAGACTCAGGAGATGGCAGAGCTTCAGATTACTCAGGAATACCTCGGACACAGCAACCATATCTGTTTCCTCAGCACCATGTGGGAGGAGTTCCTCAACGATATAAAGAAATACGCCAACTATACAGACAACCTCAAGGGCTACAAGTATCGTGCCATAGCAGGTGTGGCTAACGTTGGCGACGATGCCAACTTCTGTGGCAATACCATGGCACAAGCCAACTGGTATGCCTTCGGCCGTCTGGCTTGGAACTCCAGCCTCACGAGCAAGGCTATTGCTCACGAATGGGTTAGCCAGAACATCGGCAAGGACAACAAGGCGTGCAAGACCGTGGAGGACATCCTCATGATGAGCCGTGAGACCGTTGTTGACTACATGATGCCACTCGGACTGCATCATATCTTTGCCGAGGGACACCACTATGGTCCTCAGCCTTGGCAGAACAATCCGGGACAGAGAGCCGACTGGCAATGCGTCTATTACCATCGCGCCAATAATAAGAGTATAGGCTTCGACCGTACTGTCAAGACTGGTAGCGGTGCAACAGCACAGTACCCAGCCTCATTCGGCAACATGGTGGAGAACATCAACACCTGCCCTGACAAATATCTTCTCTGGTTCCATAGTGCCGACTGGAACCACAAGTGCCAGACGGGAAGGACTCTCTGGAACGAGATGTGCTACCGTTACCAGCACGGACTTGACGGAGCAAGAGAGATGTTACGCAAATGGAACTCAACCGAACCATATATTGATTCACGACTTTTCAACGACATTCAGGAGAAGATGCACATACAGGTGCGCGATGCAGAATGGTGGAAAGATGCATGTCTGAATTACTTCCAGACATACAGTCACCAGCCTATTCCTGACACTACAGAACCACCTGTTCACTCTTTAGATGAAGTAAAACGCATACGACTTGGTATCAGTAATTACGAAAATCCACCTGCTAAATTACTGAACTCCAAGCGTTGAAACATAGTGTAAAATTTGTGTAACGCTATGTAAAGCCCCCGATTTTTGTTTTTCATACATTTGCCGGCGAAAAAATTAATCAAAACAAATACTAACAATTTTAATTTTCGCTTATGAAAAACAGAAACCTCATGATGGGTCTTGGCTTCATGGCATTTTCAATGTCAATGCAGGCGCAGACCACACTTGTATCTTTAGGTTTTGAGGATGCGGACAGCAAGTATCATACTACTGGTTCACTCTCAGGACTTGGTACATACGGTGACTGGGTAAATCCAAAGGATGGTGACCAGTGGAACGAAAAGTGTCCAACAGAGCCAAAGAGCGGTGAGTACTGTCTCTTTGCCAACAACGGCACAGGTGTAAACGGACAATCTTGGGATCGTGGTTTCAAGATTGGTAACCTCACGCTCAAGGAGAACACACCTTACCGTGTGAGCTTCTGGCTGAAGGTTGAAAGCTCTACATTCGCAGACCC
>JAGCWG010000153.1 GCA_017961965.1 Bacteroidaceae bacterium
ATCCCATGCTATTGCGCCCTCGCTCTGTGGAGCATAGTAGTTATCGCACTTATACTGGAACACAGCCTCATCACTGAGTACTGCAAAGCCATGAGCAAAGCCTCTTGGCACAAAGAACTGACGATGATTATCCTCTGTGAGCAGAACAGCCACATGCTTTCCGAAAGTAGGGCTACCCTTACGGATATCCACAGCCACATCGAGTACACTACCCTTAACCACACGCACAAGCTTGCTCTGAGTAAATGGAGGCTTCTGATAATGGAGTCCACGAACTACTCCAGCAATACTCTTGCTCTCATTATCCTGTACAAATATTGTCTTACAAACCATCTCCTCAAACTCCTTCTGTGAGAAGCTCTCGAAGAAATATCCTCAGGCATCGCCAAAGATACAAGGTTCAATAATCTTGACTCCCTCTATTACCGTATCAATAACATTGATCATATATAAATTCCCATTATATCGAATTTCGATGCAAAGTTACGATATTAAAACGAGATTGCAAAACCGCATAACACAAAAAAAAGAGGATACACTACCCGACACATTCTCTTTTCGTCACCATCAAAGGCTAAGATACGCCATTTTGCTGACACAAAACTATATCATAATTGCCACCATTGGTACAGCCCTTTATGCAATGAAGAAATAAAAGAAAACGCTTCCCGTAGTTGATGCTACAGGAAGCGTTTCTTGTTATTGTTAAGCGAGAAATGAACATTTCTCATACCTCATTTTTCTTTTATTTCACCTTGATAACGAGGTACTTGCTTACGCTCCAGAACTTAGCTGGGTCTGAAATACGGAGTGTGTAGAGCCCCTTGCTGTCCTTGAGGAGTGTGTATGTTCCTGTTGGGTGAGTTGTAAGGATGTCAGCAGACTTAGATGAAAGCGGAATGACCGTAGTCTTGCGAATGTCAATCTTAGTCATGTAGTTGACGTCGAAGTCCTCCTTAAGTACCTTACTCTTCTTGAAAATAGAAGATGAACCGAGAATCTTGTGCTCCTTGAGTTGCTTGCTTGTACCAACAACATACCATGCAGAATTAAGCTGTTCGTCCTGACTACGCGCAATCATCTCTGTCTGTTCTTTTGATGCCTTCATTGTCTCGTTCTCAGACTGGAGGTTAGAGACATCTGTGCTGAGCTGGGCAATCTTCTGGTCTTTCAACTGAAGTTGCATACGGAGATCTTCAAGTTCCTTGTTCTTCTCCTCAAGCTGTTGCTCGAGCTGGGCAACCATTTCCTTAAGTTTATGAGCGTTGATGGAACTGTTGTTGAGCTTTCGCTGGAGTTCTTCAATCTTCTGACGGTTCTCCTGAAGGCGTTCCTGAATGAACTTCATGTTGTCGCGGATGTTGGCTGCAGCACTGTTGTTCTCAGCATTAGCCTTCATCATATTTACACGATTCTCAGCCTCATTGATGAGATTGAAGCCTTCCTGTACCTCATTGAATGTACCGATGAGGTCGTTAATCTCATTATCCTTCATGTCAATAACATTCTGGAGAGAGTCCTTCTCTGCCTGAGCCTTTAGCTCCTTGCTGCTTGGTCCGCATGATGCAAGCACCATAGATATTGCAGCAATAAAATAAATCTTCTTCATAATCTATGATTGAGTTTATTGTTTTTTAAGTTTTTAAGTTTGTGAGTTATTAAGTTATTAAGTTATTGCAATATAAAACTCTTAACTCTACTTGTACTTGTTCTTGGACTTACCATTTCCCATTATGAGTGGGTTGAAGTTTTCTTGTTCTTTGTTTCTGTTTTGTTTTTTATTGTTAGTTATTTCCGCTTTAACTGTAATGTCTGTTTCGCTTGCGCCCTCGAGGATGATGACTATTTCGCCAAGAGGCTCTGTCTTAGTGAAATGCTCTATGACCTCGCTGAGTGTTCCCCTTATGTGCTCCTCGTGTAATTTTGAAATCTCACGTGCCACGCTGACGTGACGCTCTGCACCAAAGATCTCGGCAAACTGTTCAAGTGTCTTGAGTAGTCGGCGTGGAGATTCGTAGAATACTATCGAGCGTCCTTCGCCCTTGAGAAATTCAAGTCGTGTCTGTCGTCCTTTCTTCTGTGGCAGGAATCCCTCGAACACGAACTTGTCGCATGGAAGACCACTTGACACGAGCGCTGGCACGAATGCTGTTGCGCCCGGAAGTGTCTGTACCTCAATGCCTGCCCTTGCACATTCTCGTGAGAGAAGAAAACCAGGATCGCTTATTCCTGGAGTACCCGCATCACTTATGAGTGCTATGGTTTGACCGCCCTTTAGACGTTGAACCATTTGCTCTACTGTCTCATGCTCATTATACTTGTGATGAGAGAGCAATGGGGTGTGGATGTCGAAATGCTGAAGCAGGACACCTGATGTCCTTGTATCTTCGGCAAGGATGAGGTCTGCCTCTTTCAGAACACGGATGGCACGCATCGTCATGTCCTCCATGTTACCAACAGGTGTAGGTACTATATATAACATGGTGCAAAAATAAGGAGAAAAACTTATTAAAAGTAACATTTACGCGATTTTTTATCTTTTTTTAATCTTTTACATATATCTTTGCTGAGAAATGTCAAGAAAAGAGTGAAGAACGGACCTTTCTACCTCCTCATTCTATGTAAAAATAAAGAGAAAAATGAAACATAAGGAAATCACATTCGACCGATTTGTCCGAGGGCTCCTATTGTTAGCGGCTTTGGTCATAGTGTATTTGTTGCTTAAGCAGTTGAGCGGAGTGCTTATTCCATTTCTCGTAGCATGGCTCTTTGCGTACATGCTCTATCCTTTGGTATGCTTCTTTCAATATAAGTGCCACTTGCGCAATCGACTGATAAGCATTATTGTTGCGCTACTCGTGGTACTCGGTATATTTGGATTAGCTTGCTACTTCACAATACCACCTGTTATTGACGAGTGCGCAAAGGTGAAGGACATAGTTATAAACTACGCAAAGAGTATAGATGCCTCCGAACGTATTACGAGCGAGATTGACAGGTTCATACGACACAACGTTGATTTCAATCATATCGCCAATATGCTTACTTTCAGCGATGTGTCATCGTTCATCGAAGAGAGGATTCCACAACTATTCTCCTTTGTTCTGAGTGGTGTGGATGTCATACTCGGTTTCTTTGGCTCGCTTATCGCTATTCTCTATATGTTTTTTATCCTTATGGATTATGAGAACATGACAGTTGGAGTGCTCCGTCTCGTTCCACATCGTAGGCGCAGATTTGTGAGCGACATCCTCCACGACGTGCAGGACGGTATGAACAGCTATTTCCGTGGGCAGTCACTCATAGCTTTTATAGTGGGCATACTATTTGCCATAGGCTTCTCTATCATCGGATTGCCACTTGCCATACCCCTTGGTTTACTCATAGGTGTGTTCAATCTTGTGCCTTACCTGCAGACGATAGGTATCGTGCCTACGATACTGATGGCTATGATAAAGTCATACGACACAGGTCAAAACATCTGGCAGATACTTCTATTATGCCTCCTCGTCTTTGCTGTGGTACAGATTATTCAGGATGCATTTCTCACACCTAAGATAATGGGACACGTTACGGGACTTAATGGAGCCGTGATACTTCTTTCCCTCTCGGTATGGGGATGCCTACTTGGTTTCGTCGGACTTATCATAGCTCTCCCTCTTACCACACTTTTAGTCTCTTATTACAGGCGTTTCGTGCTGGAAGAGGAGGAAGATGATGGTGAAGATGAAAAAAAGTAAAGAAAAACTTTGCAAATAAAATAAAAACTCTTACCTTTGCACCCGCTTACGAAAAAAGACGACTTAAA
>JAGCWG010000154.1 GCA_017961965.1 Bacteroidaceae bacterium
AAGGCATTAATTTACTTTGCGGCAGCAATACCAGCATTGATGTTTGCCTCAGCCGTCTGAGCACCCATCTTCTTCGGTGTCGAGAAGTAACGACCTTCGAACTTAGCGAAGTCTGCATCGGCATCAGGCTTGATATCGGTAACAAACTTCAGGTCATCACGCTCGCTCATCAGTTTGACAAGTTCTGGCTCGTTGATTACTTCCTTGCGAGCAGTATTAACAAGCACACCACCCTTCTTCATTTTGCCAACGAGTGCATAGTTGATGCTCTCTTTGGTCTCTGCTGTTGCAGGAATGTGAAGAGAAACAACATCACAAGTCTCAAAGAGTGCATCCTGACTTGCTACAGCGTGAACACCAGCCTGCTCAATAACCTCTGCAGGACAGAATGCATCGTAAGCATACACATCCATGCCGAAGCCTTTTGCGATACGTGCCACATTGCGACCTACATTACCAAAAGCAAGGATACCGAGTTTCTTACCGAGTAACTCACTACCAGCCTTACCGTTGTAGAATCCACGAACTGCCATAACAAGCAAACCAAAGACGAGTTCTGCCACAGCATTAGCGTTCTGACCCGGTGTGTTCTCTGCTACCACGTTGTGAGCAGTAGCTGCAGCAAGGTCGATATTGTCATAGCCAGCACCGGCACGAACCACAATCTTCAACTGCTTAGCAGCGTCGAGAACCTCAGCGTCTACCTTGTCAGAACGAATAATCATTGCATCAGCATCAGCTACAGCTGCAAGCAGTTGTGCTTTCTCTGTATATTTCTCAAGCAGTACAAGCTCATTGCCTGCAGCCTCTACTTCCTTCTTGATGCCTTCAACAGCAGCTGCTGCGAATGGCTTCTCTGTTGCTACAAGAACCTTCATAACTTTATAGCTCTGTTATTATGATTTTAATACTTTGCTTCGAAATCCTTCATTGCCTGTACAAGAGCATTGCAGCCCTCAATAGTCTGAGCGTTGTAGCAGCTTGCACGGAAGCCACCAACAGAACGGTGACCCTTGATACCTACCATACCACGCTCGGTAGCGAACTCAAAGAATGGCTTCTCCAGCTCAGCATACTCCTCGTTCATAACGAAGCAGATGTTCATCAATGAGCGATCTTCCTCAGCAACGGTACCCTTGAAGAGCTTGTTGCGATCAATCTCACCATAAACGATTTCTGCACGCTGTTTTGCAAGTTTGTCCATTGCCTCAACACCACCGTTCTTCTTCACCCAACGCATAGTCTCAAGCAAAGAGTAGATAGGAACTACAGGAGGAGTATTGAACATAGAACCCTTCTCTACGTGAGTGAGGTAGTTCATCATTGTAGGCAACTCACGAGGAGCCTTGCCCAACTTGTCATTCTTCAGGATGACAACGGTAACACCTGCCATTGACATATTTTTCTGCGCACCAGCATAGATACAATCGTACTTGCTAACATCTACTGGACGACTCATTATATCAGAAGACATATCGGCAATCAGTGGTACGTTAACATCGAGATCCTTACGAATCTCAGTACCATAGATAGTGTTATTGGTTGTGATGTGGAAATAGTCGGCATCAGCAGGAACAGTAAAATCCTTTGGTATGAATGTGTAGTTAGCATCTTTTGAAGAAGCTACCTCAACCACCTCACCATAGAGTTTGGCTTCCTTCTCTGCCTTGTTTGCCCATGTACCAGTGTTCAGATAAGCAGCCTTCTTGATAAGGAAGTTTGCTGGAACCTGTGTAAACTGCAGCGACGCACCGCCTCCAAGGAAGATTACAGAGTAGCCCTCAGGCACTGAGAGCAGCTCTTTAATAAGAGCCTCAGCCTCGTCAACAACGGGCTGGAAGTCCTTTGCACGGTGGCTGATTTCCATGAGGGAAAGTCCTGAACCATTGAAATCCAAAATCTGCTTAGCAGTATTCTCGATAACCTCACGTGGAAGCATCGATGGACCTGCATTAAAGTTGTACTTCTTCATTTAAGTTTAATGTTTACAATAATTATTTTGTCCTATTGAGTATTATCTTTATAAAAACGCTGCGAAATTACATATTTTTCTCGACATGGACAAACTTTTGTGCAAAAAGTTACAAAAAAGCGGTGTCTTACTTGACATATGACACCGCATTAGCTTACACCTTTAACAACTTGAAATGTCCAATAAAGGGCAATTCCTTTGCTTTCCCATTGACGGCATTGATGATTCCAATCACAAACCATATAAGGAATACGATACCTACCAAACCGACAATACTAACGAGCCACGCAAGTCGCCAAGAGATTGAAATGATGATACTACTGAGAATACTATATGCCACTGAATAAAGAATGGCAGTGACACACAATATCAGTCCTTGGTTGGCATGGAAACGAGCAAACTTCGACTCCTTGGCAGCAAGAATTGGAACGAGCACAAGGATACCAAAATAAGCCAGTATAGCCATGACTTTATTTTTCTCTATATCCTGAGGATCATACTCCTGCGTAGTATCCGCAGTATTGTTAAATTCCTTCAACTTCTCTTCAAAGCTCTCCTGATTTTGATTTTCCATAAGTAATAAAGATTTAAGGTTAAAATTAAGTGTGATTTAAAGTTTTTATATCTAACAGTGCAAAGGTAAAACATTTATATATATAACACCACATATTATAAAAAAAAAATTGAGCCATATCACACAAAAAGAAAAAAAGAGACTCGAAGATCTCCTTTGCGGTACATACGGGACGCGTCATCGCAAAGCGCTTTCATAGCGAAGCGGAGAAAGAACCCTGACCTCATGAGGGAACGAGGTAAAAGTTACAATGCACCAAAAGCAAAAAAGAGACCCGAAGGTCTCTCTTTTGCGGTGCGTACGGGACTCGAACCCGTGACCTCCTGCGTGACAGGCAGGCATTCTAACCAGGCTGAACTAACGCACCTCTTTTGTTTTGCGGTTGCAAAGGTATGAAGAAAATCTGAATCCTCCAAAATAAATTGACTATTTTTTTAAAAAATTTTTTGCAGCATCACCACATCCTTAAAGTTCTCCCCCACCCTTATCCACTGACTGAGAGTTGTAACTACCTGGTATCCATTACCCTGAAAGGCACGCAGGCATTTTTCATTCATTATTTCCACATAGGCATACAATTGATGCATGAACAGAACTTTTCTCGCATATTCATCTAAATGACGAATAGCTTCGGTGGCATATCCCCTCTCACGAAAGGGCTCCAAAACTACGATTCCGACCTCTGCTCTCATGTTTTTAGGTGAAAAATCGGTAAGATCAATCATAACAACCACCTGTTTTTTGCCGTCCTCGAGCATGAGCCGTACCTGTTTATCTACGAAAATGTCACCAGTACTATTAAGAACAAAAGCACGGAGGATCTCATGAGAATATGGCACATTAGCACTGCCGAGATGCCACAACGACATATCGTTCTCGACCTGATACATCAGATCCACATCCTCCAGTTCCATTGGTCTTAACCTAAGTTCGCCCATCATTCAATTATCTCATTGGGTGCTATTATTACATCTTTGTCTGGATAATAAAATCCCACATGTATATTCGAATGGGGATTGACTCCAAAAATTTCAAACACATTATTATATAAATAAGACGTCGTGTCATATACAACGACAACATCCCTATCATGATAATTTGTCAAGAGCTGCTCCAAGATAGTGGTATGACCATCTTCAAGTGTAGTGCTATTTCCTTGAATATAGATACCTTCATAAACTTTCTCTTCTATTTTTGCCTTACACCGATCGAGCATCGTCTGCTCTCCCACACATACATACACTGGTTGTTTACGTCCAGGGCGTATTGTGAATCCAAGCATTTTCTTTATCTTATGAACACTCATCGTCAACAATGCACTAAATGCCTTAGCATATATTGCAACCTTTATAGGAATAGTAAGCAGAGCGGAAAGCTGACCGAAATGTTTCTGCAAGAATATGAGCATCGCCTCATAAAAGACATGGACATAGCGAAACGATGACTTATGGGTGCTCTCTCCTTTATAATGTAATATCTGTATCGGAAGGTAATAGTTTTTATATCCTGCCTTAAGCAGACGGTAAGAAAGATCGATATCTTCGCCATACATGAAATACTCTTCATCATAGCCCGCCATCTGACGCATAACAGCAGTACGCATCATTGTAAAAGCACCACTGACGATTTCAATCTCTACAGGAAAGTCCCAAGGCAGCCATCCCATATAGTAACGACCGAAGCGGTGACTCTTTGGATACAGTCCACACAATCCTGACATTTTGTAGAATGCCGTCATAGGTGTTGGCACGCCACGTCGTGACTCTAAAGCACGTGAGCCATCCCTATTAAGCATACACACGCCCAAAGCTCCCGCATCGTCATGCTCAGACAGGTAACACACACAATCCTTTAAAGCATTCTCCGACACTACCACATCAGGATTAACAAACAAAATATATTTCCCCTGAGCAAGATTAAGAGCTATATTGTTGGCACGAGCAAAACCAAGGTTATGATTGTTGGCGATGAGCCTGA
>JAGCWG010000155.1 GCA_017961965.1 Bacteroidaceae bacterium
GAAGAGTGCAAGGACAACAGCTGTGATGAGACGGGAGTTGTCGGCAATCCATAGCATCCAGCTCGCCTGTATTCCAAAGGTAAAGAGCGGCACGTTGACAGGTGTGGAGAGAACGAAGAACATGGCTACGGCTCCACTCATGATGCCTACGAGGAAGGCGGCAGCCATCGCCATCTTGTAGTGACGGATGTTTGCTTCCTGATGCTGTTTAATAAATTCGACAGCATCAAGTCGCTTATTGAGATTAGCCATAAAGTCTGCCTTATCATCAAATTGTGGCTTTTGGGCGAGGAAGAGTTCCTCAAGTGCTTTATCTTTTGTCATATCTTCAGTCTTTCTTTTAGCTTGTCACGTCCTCGTGACAGTTGTTTCTTTACAGCATCTTCGGATGTCTCGGTGATGGTGGCTATTTCCTTTATGCTATAGCCGTTGAGGTAGAAGAGCGTGATGGCGGAGCGTTCCTTTGGCGGAAGGGTGCGCAAGGCAAGGTAGAGGCTCTGGTGCTCAAAGCTGCTGTCGGCAGATGTGCTGCTTATCAGGGTGCGTGCATCATCAAGCGTCTCCGTCTGTCGGCAACTTGCCTTGTGGTTGAGGAATGTGTTGTGGGCAATCTTGAAGAGCCACGAACGGAACTTCCCCATGTCCTCATAGCCGTCGCACGAGAGGTAGGCTTTCACCAGTGCGTCCTGCGCAAGGTCGTCGGCATCGTCCTTCTTACCGCAACAGAGGGCGAGCAAGAAGCCTCGTAATGCATCCTGCTCACGCTCCACATGGGTTATGAATTCGTCACGTGTCATCCGTCTATGCCTGTGTCATGTTACGCTCTTCGGCTTCCATCTCCTTTGCAAGCATCTTCTTGCCGAGGAAGTAGTTTACAAGGAAGGCTACTCCCGCAGCAAATGGGGCTCCGCCAATCAGAAGGAACGTGACTGCGCCACCATTATCTGTCATATAAATATGAAAATACAATGCCACTGCAAATAGACCAATGCCTACACCAGTTAATATACATCCCCACAACAGTTTAGTGAGCAGCTTTTCCTTCAGCAACTTCTCCTTTGGAGCAGGAGTCATCTTGCTGACAAGTTCGCTCATATCCATGTCCGGATTCTTTTCAAGAGCGGTAAGCAGAAGCTGAGCACGGTTGTTTGTCTCATTCATCTTCTTACGAGAGTCAAGCCATATTATAAGTACTGGTACTGCGCAAACGCTGACAATGAAAAAAATCTTAACGATACTTTCACATAATATAACATAATTCATAGTTATCTTTGTTTTTATTGTTATTAAACTTATTGTTTCTTGAACCGATTCGCATACATAACAGTTCAAAGAGACAAAAGGTGACGTCGGGAAATGAAAAAAATTATAATTTCAAATCTATGCCTTCGGCTTATAGCATACTCATGGATTAGAAATCAGAGATTTGAGAGTAAATAAATTTTCTTTAATTTTCTGAATTTTCGTTCAAAAAAACTCTGCGTCCTCCGTGTTCTCTGTGTTTTCATTTCCTCACATAGTCAGTCACGTTAGCCAACGGCTTGCAATTATACAAATAATTGTCCGAATAATGGCAATAAACTGAAAATAATTCGTACTTTTGCAAGCAATAGCGCTAAAATTAAAAACGAAAATAAACAACAATATGGAATATATAGTACTCTCAAGACAGGACTGCATAGCAAGGACTGGTGCACCATACGTTAATCTCAAGGTGGCAAACTTGCAGGAGAACATACAGCTGTGCGTGTGGGACGTAGCAAAGACGGATGCTCCAGCCGTAGGACAACTGGTAAACTTCATGACTATTCGTGACGACCAGGGCAAAAAATCGGCACGAAAAATGGATATGGTACCAGGAACGATACCTACCGAGGCTCATCCACTCTATCCGCTCATTCCTCGTCCGATAAAGCGTGAGGTGTGGGACGAGACAATAGAAAAGTTGCTCAGCTACTGCAAGGATGAGCTACTTATGGAGTTCATTAAGAAACATGCAGACGAACTGTTTCCTAAGTACAGCAAATATCCTGCTGCCACGAGTGTGCATCATGCCTTCCCGGGTGGACTTCTCAATCATACGCATCAGATGTTGCACTTGCTTGAAGGACTTTATCCTTGCTATCCTTATCCAGAGGACATAAAGATTGAACGCTTAATCATCGGAATACTTTTCCACGACTGGGGCAAGTTGTGCGAGTACAAAGAGGACGGTGACCCAACGGAGAACATGTATCTACTGGGACACATATATATGTCAGCAAATTATCTCAACGGCCTTCTTCGTGAGGCTGGCGTAGATAAAAAAGAGATGAACTACATCATCCATTGTATTCTTGCACATCATGGTGAAATGGAATACGGCAGTCCCGTGGTGCCATGCACACCCGAGGCACAGCTCATCACCTACATTGACAACATATCTGCCAAGGCTGACGTGTTCAACACGACAGGAAACATGGAGAAGGCATTCGCTCTTGGGACACACGTAGTGAAGTGATGGATGCCAAGAACGGCTCCGAATCAATACGACAAGAAAGGCAGAAAAGGCTTGAGCCTTTGAACATAATGATGTCATCCACAAGTCATAATAAAATACTAACAGCGAGAAACGTCATGCTTCTCGCTGTTCTTTTTATCTATATGCGGATTCAATCCTGACGGATGGAAAACCGCTACAATCTTTAATCTTGACAAGCAAAGATTACCAAATCTTTACACGCTTCTCCGGTGCAACGTACATTGGGTCAGATGACTTGATACCGAAGGCATCGTACCACATGTCGATGAGTGGAAGTGCACCATTCACACGCCACTCGCCAAGAGAGTGAACATCTGATGTTGTGCGACGACGCATCTCAGCCTCTGTGATGTTCTGTGCCCATACGTTAGCGTAAGCGAGGAAGAAACGCTGCTCTGGAGTGAATCCGTTGACAGTCTTGAGTGGCTTATCCTTCATAGCGTTCTTGAATGCAGCGTAAGCAAACTTGAGACCTCCGTGGTCGCCAAGGTTCTCACCACAGCAGAGGTCACCATTTCCGTGAAGTCCTGGGAGAATCTCAATACCAGAGAAGAAGTCCTTGATTACCTGTGCACGCTCGTTGTACTTGTCGCCGTCACCATTTGACCACCAGTCACGGAAGTTACCGTCCTTGTCAAACTGGCGTCCCTTATCGTCGAATCCGTGTGACATCTCATGTCCGATAACCACGCCGATTGTACCGTAGTTGAAGGCATCGTCAGCTTCCATGTCGAAGAATGGGTATTGGAGAATACCAGCAGGGAAACAAATCTCGTTTGTTGTTGGGTTGTAGTATGCGTTGACAGTCTGTGGTGTCATGTGCCACTCTGTTGGGTCAACAGGTTTCTTCCAGCGACGTGCAAGACCGTCCTCATGAGCCCAGGCAGAAATGCTCTTGTAGTTCTCGTAGAGAGACTTTGATGGGTCGATAGTCATGCGGCTATAGTCCTTCCATGTGTCAGGATAACCAATCTTGATGTAGAAGGCATCGAGTTTCTCGTGTGCAGCCTTCTTTGTCTCTGCGCTCATCCACTCCTGTGCATCGATACGCTCACCGAGTGCCTTCTGAAGGTTCTTGACGAGCTGGAGCATACGCTCCTTGTGAGATGCTGGGAAATACTTCTCGCAATACATCTTACCGACAGCCATACCGAGCACGCCATTGACGGTGCTTACAGAACGCTTCCAACGTGGGCGTGGCTGCTGCTGACCTGAAAGCTTGCGTGAGTAGAAGTCGAACTCCTCTTCAAATACCTTGTCGCCAAGAACGCTTGCTGCACCCTGAAGCACGTTCCACTGCATTACGTCCTTGAGAGTCTGGAGGTCTGTGTCCTTGAGTACCTTGAGTGCTTCCTTAACAGCCTCTGGCTGACGCACGTTGATATTGTCGATACCTGTGTAACCGATTGTTGCGAAGTAAACATCCCAGTCGAAACCAGCATATTCCTTCTTGAAGTCAACGAATGACATCTTGTGGTAGTTGGCTCCTGGGTCACGGAGGGCTACATTATCCTTACCAGCCTTTGCCATACGAGTCTCGAGAGCAACGATACGCTGCATCATCTTCTCGGCATCAGCCTTCTTCTCGCCAACGAGTACGAACATGTTGACGATATGCTGCTTGTACCACTCAAGAATCTTCTTGTTCTCCTCGTCGTCCTTCACGTAGTAGTCACGCTCAACGCTGTAACCACCCTGACCGATAGAGAGGATATAGTTCTTTGAGTCCATCATGTCTGTGCCAAGTCCAGAGCCCCAGAGCTCGCCGAATGTGATGTTCTCCTTGTTGAATGTATTGATAAGAGCAATATACTCCTTGAGGTTCTTGACCTTCTTGATGCGTGCAAGGTCGGCAAGTACTGGCTTAACGCCATCCTTGTTGAGGCGTACAGAGTCCATGAGCATATTGTAGAGGTCACCAATCTTCTGACCGAGTGAGCCTGGCTCATTCTTCTGCTTAGAGAATCCTTCGATAATCTCGCGGATGCGCTTGTTGTTCTCCTCGCTGACGATGTCGAATGCGCCATAGCGTGAATACTCAGGAGTAAGAGGGTTCTTCTTCATCCACTCGCCACAAGCGTAGCGGTAGAAGTCGGTACCAGGCTTTACAGTCTGGTCCATGTTCTCAAGTCTGATGCCGATAGTCTGGGCAGAGACTGTTGTTGTCATAGCCATAGCTAAAACAGGAATAATTGTTTTGAAATTCATTTTATCATTAATTTTGAGTTTGTATCAATTATGATTAGGTTAGAGGCTCTATAGAAACCAGAAGCCCTAAAAAAACGCTGCAAAGATAACTCATTCTTGCGTATCACCGAATAAATAAGTATAAGTTTTATTGTCGTGAGCATAAAAACGTAAAATATTTTGACAAGAAAGAACGGCAATTACACAGCAATTTGTTTTAAGGGCACGAATTGTCACCAATAAGCCACGAATTATCAGAAATAATTAATGATAATTCGTGAACAATTAATGACAATTCGTGTCAGGACAGCACCAAAGGTGCATTTCCCAATTATCATAAATCAGGTTGCATAATAGTTACGCACCAGCATGTTAATTGTTAATTATTAATTGTTAATTGTCCATTACTTCCAGCACTCCAGTTCCTCGTCTGGCATCTGCGAGCGATTAAATTCTGGTTCAACACCATTACGGAGTTGACGCTTATAGTCTTCAAGGAGATAGACGACCTTAGGGAAGAGGGCTGCGATGGCGACAAGGTTCGTTATCGTGAGCAGTCCCATGCAGATGTCAACGAGTGAGAATGCTGTCTGTATGTCAACGAGCGAGCCGAGCATGACGACGCATCCAGAGAAGATGCGGAATGCCTGTATTGTCCACTTCTTGTCTGATATGAAACGCAGGTTAGTCTCGCCATAGAAATAGTTGGCGATGATGGTTGAGTAGGCAAAGAGGAATATGGCTGCCGTGATGAAGTATCGTCCCATGCTTCCCACCTCCGATTCTATTGCCTCAGCCGTAAGCAGGATACCATCCTTGCCACAGTCGTACTTGCCAGAGATGATTATTATGAATGCCGTACAAGTACAGATGAGAAGTGTGTCAACAAAGACACCAAGTGCCTGAAGCAATCCCTGGTTGACGGGATGTGCTGTTTCTGCAATAGCAGCAGCATTAGGTGCACTTCCTTCGCC
>JAGCWG010000156.1 GCA_017961965.1 Bacteroidaceae bacterium
ACGGAGTCCACCGATACGGTTCTGTACTACTGAGTGACTGCTCACCTCCATGAATGCGTACTCACATCCTGCCTCCACCATACGTGCAAGGAGTGCGTTGAGAGTAACAGGGTCAGGAGTAGTATGTTCTGTTGGAACAGCCTCACCATCTATATAATTGCATACTGTAGAAAGAAGTCCAGCCTTGTGTCCCATGTGACGGAACATATCATAAAGGACTGTAGCAATGGTAGTCTTACCATTAGTACCAGTCACACCAACAAGCTTCAACTTGCTTGTTGGGTCGCCATAGAATGTAGTGGCAATCTGTCCTACAATCTGCTCTGAGTTCTCGACACGTACAAAGACTGCCTTGTCCGCATATTCGGCAGGAACAGTCTCACACACTACAGCAACCGCACCCAGTTCGATGGCCTTGCCGATATAGTTGTGACCATCTGCCTGTGTACCCTTAACAGCTATGAAGAGATGACCTTCACCAATAAGTCGTGAATCAATATTCACGCCCTTAATATCCACATCAAGGTTGCCTGCAACCTCAAGGACATTCAGTTTTGCTACAAGTTCCTTTAATTTCATAATCTCTGCCCCCAACCCTACCTTCCCCGAGGGGAAGGAGAATTTACATGGGGGATATTTTAATTGATAACTTACTATTATGTTTTGTTTTTAAGTCTTCGGTTTATTCTTGAATTTTAAGACTGCCTATAGTCTTTCCGTTCTGTAAAACTTTAAGACTTAAAAACTTCCTAATTCAACTTTTAACTTTTAATTTTTAACTTTTAATTTCACTCTGGCTAATTAAGCCTGAGCGTTACCGTCTGTCCCTTTACGAAGGAACTGCCTGCCGAAGCACTCTGACTTACTACCTTACCTCTTCCGCTTATCCTTACCTTGAGTCCTTTGCTCTCGAGGGCATAGACAGCGTCACGGGCACCCATGCCAATCACGTTAGGAACGGATTTCTCGTACATGGTACGTGAGGAGAGGGTAAGGCTTCCATGCTTTATCTTGGCATTGCACCATTCGCCCACATTATCCTCGTATGCCTTTACTCCGAGACTTCGGAGAACAGCCTTGGCAGATGCCGTACTACCGTTCTTCACGTCTGGCACAAGCTGGGTGTTTGAATCAACCGCACACACAAGCTCACGTGTCACGTGCTTGGAGAGCACTCGCTGTGATATCTTGGAGAATACTGTACCTGCCTGTCCACCACCACTTGAGATGAAGTAGTTGTGACGTATTGACACGATACATGAATATTTAGGCTCCTCTGAAGGGAAATATCCGCAGAAGCTAACGAGGTGTTCCGTTCCGTATCGTCCTCTGGCTGAAATCTGTGCCGTACCTGTCTTACCAGAAACATGGAACATAGGATTGCCCGCAGGCTTTCCAAGTCCGTCCTTGTCACACACCACCCTCTGGAGCATCTCCTGTATATTCTTCAGAGTGCTTGGCTTGCATATCTGCGACTTGATGACCTCCACAGGATAATGCTTGACCGTGTCGCCATTCTGCAAAAGACCTGATACGAAGCGTGGCTTTACCATCTTACCGCCATTGGCTATGGCGTTGTAGAATGTCACGATAGATATAGGTGGTATCTGTGTCTCATAACCGATTGACATCCATGGAATGGTAGTGTGTGGCCAGTTACTTCTGTCCTTTGCTGGATAACGTATCTGCGGGTCGGCTGTACCTACGAAAGGAAGATGGAGCGGAGTACCAATACCTATGCGTCGGAGTCCTTCGACAAACTTCTCTGGCTTCTTGTGATAATACTTGTCAACAAGCTTTGCCGTACCGATGTTTGAAGATACCATAAGAACGTGTGGCACGTCTATGACATGATAACCTCCCTTGTTCCAGTTGTGGTCCTTCATCTTGGCTCCATACATCATTTCTATACCGTTGCCCGTATCCACAATGTCGCTTTTATGCACATATCCGTCATCCATAGCCACCATAAGGGATGCTGTCTTGAATGTTGAACCCGGCTCCATGAGTGCTGCAAGTGCATAGTTACGTCCCTCGTAGAAACGGTTTGTCTCTGGGTCACGCTGGAGATTGACTATCGCCTTGATATCTCCTGTGGCTACTTCCATGAGTACCACTACACCTATGTCGGCAGTCAGTTCTGCCATCTTCTCCCTCAACGCATTCTCGCAGATGTCCTGCATATTCACGTCGAGAGTCGTAATGAGGTCGCATCCGTCAATCGCTGGTTCGTCAATAATCTCAAGATATTTGGAGAGCACCTTCTTACGGTGTGACAATCCCGGTTTACCACGAAGAACAGAGTCGTATGCAAGTTCAAGACCTGAGCGAGCAGAGTCCTTGGCTCCATAGAGGTCGCCGAGAGTACGCTGAGCCAACGAAACGAATGGTTTCTTTCGTCCGTTACGTGTCTCTACCACAAGACCGCTGGTGTAGCGTGACTCCCTGAACACAGGAAGTTTCTTTATCTCGTTGTACTGAATATAGTTGAGTGTCTGTCCTGGGCAAATCTCATAATGACGTGAGCCCTTGTCAAGTCCTTTGAGAAGATGAATCTTATATTCGAGTGGAGTCTTGATTGGGCAGATGTCGGCAAGTCCC
>JAGCWG010000157.1 GCA_017961965.1 Bacteroidaceae bacterium
AAGATATGAACAGAATAAACAAATTATTCCAGACAAAGTCTGAGAAGATACTTTCAATATACTTCTGTGCTGGACACCCAACACTTGAAGGTACAAGAGACACCATCAAGACCCTCGAGCAGAAGGGAGTGGATATGATTGAGATTGGTGTGCCATTCAGCGACCCTATGGCAGACGGCCCTGTCATTCAGGATGCTGCCACAAAGGCACTCCGCAATGGCATGACTCTGCGAAAGCTGTTTGCACAACTCGACGGCATTCGCTCTGAGGTCAACATTCCACTTATCCTCATGGGATATCTCAATCCTATCATGCAGTTCGGATTCGAGAACTTCTGCAAGGAATGTGTTGCTAAAGGCATTGACGGAGTAATCATCCCAGACCTTCCATTCAAGGATTATCTTGAGGATTACAAGCCAATTGCCGACAAGTATGACATCCGCATCATCATGCTTATCACACCAGAGACAAGCGATGAGCGTATCCGTTTCATCGACGAACACACGGACGGATTCATCTACATGGTTTCATCTGCTGCAACAACGGGAGCACAGAAGGAGTTTGACGATGCAAAGCAAGCTTACTTCTCACGCATCAACGCAATGGGACTCAGGAATCCTCGTATGATAGGCTTCGGCATCAGCAACAAGCAGACACTTGAGGCAGCACAGAGCAATGCAGCTGGAGCAATCATCGGCAGCAAATTCGTCAACCTCATTGAGGAAACAGGCGATGCTGGCAAGGCTATGGATAAGCTGTATGAAGCATTGAAGCAGTAGAAAGTCGATGACTCGGTAAAAACTTGACAACAAACAATAAACTTCAACAATAAAAAAATTAAACAAAACATTTAACCTGTCTCCCTTTATGGAGTTTGGTAAATAGTCGTATGAAAAGATTTTTACTTATCATTGCTATTTTAGCAATATGTCTGCCTAATATTGCACAGACAAAGAAAACAACAAGTAGTAAGACTGCCAAAAAGACAGTAGTTGTAGTAAAGAAGCCATCAACCACCAGCGCAAAGAAAGCGACTGACAAGAAAGATGCCGTCAAGAAAACTACCGAGACAAAGACAACAGCAAAGGAAACCAAGAAAGAAGTCGCAAAGGAAACAACACCAGCAGTTTCTACTGCCGTCAACTGTGGCTACCTCTGTAACCCACCATTGCCATATCTGCCATCTAAGCTGGATATTCTCTTTATCGGCAACTCATTTGCAATCGATACAAGTACTGCTTTACCAGAAATCCTCAATTGTCTTGGTCTCAGCAATGTAAACGTGTATGTTCTGTACAAGGGCGGATGCTCTATGAAAGAACATTACAACTACTACAAGAATGGCGACAAAGTGTACGAACTATGGCAATACAACATTAAGGGAGAGCAGAAACTGGAATCTGCCACAAGCATCAACTATGTGATGTGCCGTTTCCCATACGATGTGGTTGTGTTCCAGCAATATTCACTCGACTCAGGCGACTACACGAGCTATGAGCCTTATCTCTCAAAGATTATTCAGGCTTACAACATCAACAAGATTGCTTCACGCACAACATTCGCATTCAACCAGACATGGTCATACAGCTCTAAGCACAAGAACATCGCCAAGTACAAGAATCCTGAGAACATGTACAAGAAGATATGCGAGTCAGTCAAGAAGATGAAAGCCGCATCAGGCATCGACGTCATCATCCCTTGCGGAACAGCCGTACAGAACGCACGTAATGTCTCTTCACTTGTAACTGACAACGAGTTCACTCGCGACAATCAGCACATCGACACATACATGGGTCGCTACCTGCTTGCCTGCACCTTCTATGAGGCAATCATAGCACCATGTCTCGGACGAAATATCAGAGATGACTTCACCATCTACGGTAAGACAGGAACAAACAACCAAGTCAATAACTCAAACCGAAGAATACTTCAAAATTGTGCTCGTCTTGCTGTTGCAAACAACTTTGAAGTATCTGAATTTATCGGAGAATAGTATAAAGGGCAAAAAATAATGTGCTAAAGAATGTATTTTGCAAATAATAATGTATCTTTGCAAAAATTTATCCCTTTTATGCAAGTTTTTTTACGATATATATACACAATCTTGCTGTCCTTGCTCTGTTTCGATGGAGCAAGGGCAGATAATTTGCGTGTATCCCTTCTCACTTGCTCTCCTGGTACTGATGCGTATGCTCATTTCGGACATACAGCCATCCGTATCACTAACATGGACACTATGGAAGATGTCGTATATAACTATGGTTGTTTCGACTACAACTCCAACATGTTCGTATATAAGTTCATCAAGGGTGAGACGGATTACATACTCGGAGCTGAGCCGGCCAAGCTATTCTTCTACAGATACAGGGTTTATGGCATTGAAGTGATGGAGCAGGTACTCAATCTCTCCCAGAATGATGCTGAGAACATCCATGAACTCCTTGAGGAGAACCTCAAGCCTGAGAACATGGAATACAGATACAACTACTTGTACGACAATTGTACGACAAGGGCAAGGGATGCCATCGAGAGAGCCATAACAGATGACATCATCTACAAGAAGAATCCTATCAAACTCACAGCACGACAGGAACTTCACGAGTCTTTGGAGAATGCACCTTGGTTGCGTTTCGGCATAGACCTCGTACTTGGAGAGAAACTTGACGACAAGAATTTCGACAAGCGACAACAGATGTTCATCCCTGCACATTATGCAAACGAGCTTGACTCTGCATACATCGTACTTGAAGACGGAACTGAAGCACCACTTGTGTCATACAAGCAGATTATCCTTGATGCCAATCCTTCCTTGCAAGAACAAGCACCATTCATAACACCAATGCTTGTTTTCTTGCTCCTATTCATCTTCATAAGCGTCATAAGCATTTTCGACTTTACAAAGAAAAAAGTTACATACGGATTTGACATTGCAATCAGCCTCTTCCAAGGACTTGCAGGTATCATCGTGTCATTCCTCTACTTCTTCTCTGAACACCCAACGGTTGACAGCAATTGGTTTGTCATCATCCTCAATCCGCTCTACTTGCTCTATGCCATCTATCTGACATATTGCATGCGAAAGAATAAGGAAAACAGATTTGCAGCAGTCAATATGGCAGTATGTGGCATATTCTTCATGCTCATTTTTGTCATAAAACAAGATATTCAGGCAGAAGCAATCATAATGGCAAGCACTTTGCTGTTAAGAGCAATATCTGTACATATTATAGAATATAGAAACAACAGAAAAAAGAACTAACTAAATGCGTTTACTGACAACAATCATTGCAACTGTAGCTTTCTCCAGTGCGATGGCACAATCGAATAACGAGGTGCCACGCCTTGTTGTTGGTATAACCATAGATAATCTCCGTACGGATTATCTCAATGCATTCGCCCCACTCTATGGGGAGAAAGGTTTCAAGAAACTACTTACAGAAGGACAGGTCTATTCCAATGTACAATATCCATCCAAGGGTATTGACCGAGCATCTGCAATAGCAACTATAGCTACGGGAAGTGCACCATACAATCACGGAATCATTGCAAATGAATGGCTTGACCGCTCTTCTCTATCCAAGAAGTTCTGCGTAGATGACAAAGAATGGCAGGGAATAGAGACAAAGGATTGCTCTTCGCCTAAGAACCTTCTCGTAAGCACAATAGGCGACGAACTGAAGGTAGCGACAAGTGGCAAATGTCTCGTATATTCTGCTGCACCAAACAGAGAGGCTGCAATCCTCGCAGCAGGTCATGCAGCCGACTGGGCAATATGGATTGACTCAGAGACAGGTACATGGGCTGGAACATCTTATTATGGAAGCGCACCATCATGGATGAAGTTCCTCCACACAACCAATGCCACATCAGTCATCGAAAATCTCGTATGGGAACCTCTGAACAGCTATATTGGAACATACAACTATTATCTCACATCTGTTCAGAAATCCTTCAAGCATAAGTTCAACGACAAGGACCTCAAGGGCAATATTGAGTCATTCAAGCATAGTGCTCTTATAAACGAGGAAATCACCAAGGCTGCACGTTCTTTCCTCACGAGTGGAAACGCAGGACTTGACCTTGTCACCGACTATATATCAGTCTGCTACTATGCAGGCAACTATAATGACCTGCCTCTTTCAGAAACAACTACAGAGTTACAGGACACATACGCCAGACTGGACAAGGAGATTGCCAAACTCCTCAGTGAGATTGACATGCTCGTGGGACTTGACAAGGTACTTATCTACCTCACATCAACAGGTTACGAGAACGTACAGGAAGACCCAGCACTCTCACAGTTCCGTGTTCCATCTGGCAATTTCACCATCAACCGTTGTGCTGCTCTCCTCAACATGTACCTCTCAGCTATGTACGGCAGAGGACAGTATGTAGATGGCTACTTCGATGCACAGATATATCTCAATCATCAGTTACTCGAACAGAAGCAGTTACGACTCAATGATGTTTTATCCAACTGTGAAGACTTCCTTTTCCGCTTTGAAGGTGTAGGAGATGTATATACATCACAACGACTTACACAAGGAGCATGGTCACAGGGTATCGGCAGCATACGCAACGGCTATAATGCCAAGTGTTCAGGCGACATCATCATCAAGCCTGCCCCAGGTTGGAAACTGGTGGATGAAGACAGAAGAACAAGCAAACTCCAACGTGAGTCGTTCTTTGAATTTCCTCTGATATTCTTTGGTAACAAAATAAAGGCAGAAAAGGTGCAGACGCCAGTAACAACAGACTGCATAGCACCTACAATTGCGCATCATATAAGAATAAGGGCACCTAACGCCTGCAATACTGCCCCACTCTTCTAAAGAGACAAAAAAACTATAAGACATAGAGAAACTATAATAAATAGTCGATCTAAAGAAAGAAATAATTAATCAAGAATAAAACAAAACAAATATATGGCATTTAACTTAAACGCATTTTTGTCAAGTCTATTCGGCAACAAGGCTTCCCGCGACTACAAGGAGATTAAGCCTATCGTTGACCAGATTCTTGCAATAGAGCCACAGATTCAGGCACTCTCTAATGATGAGCTTCGTGCCAAGGTGGACGAAATCAAGGCATATCTTCAGGATTCTGTTAAGGAATACCGTGACAAGATAGCTGAACTTAATGAGACAATTCAGAAGACAGACATCGACCGTCGTCAGCCTCTCTTCAATCAGATAGACAAGATTGAGAAGGACATCCTCGACAAGTTTGAGGAAGGACTCACAGAGGTTCTCCCTACTGTCTTCGCAATAGTAAAGGACACAGCACGTCGTTTTGCACAGAGCGAAAACGGTACAGTCATTGTAAAGGCAACAGACTTTGACCGTCAGCTTGCTGCAGAAGGTCGTGACTTCGTAGAAATTGATGGTGACAACGCTATATGGCACAACCACTGGGTAGCAGGAGGTAACGACACAGTATGGAACATGATTCACTACAACGTTCAGCTCTTCGGTGGTATTGTACTCCATCAGGGTAAGATTGCCGAGATGGCTACAGGTGAAGGTAAGACACTTGTGGGTACACTCCCTATCTTCCTCAACGCCCTCACACGCAACGGTGTTCACGTCGTAACTGTAAACGACTACCTCGCTAAGCGTGACTCTGAGTGGATGGGTCCTCTCTTTATGTTCCACGGTCTCTCTGTTGATTGTATCGACAAGCACCAGCCAAACTCTGACGCACGTCGTCGTGCTTATCAGGCTGATATCACTTACGGTACAAACAACGAGTTCGGTTTCGACTACCTCCGTGATAACATGACAATGGATCCAAGTGAGCTTGTACAGCGTGAGCACAACTTTGCCATTGTCGATGAGGTTGACTCTGTCCTTATCGATGACGCACGTACACCTCTTATCATTTCTGGTCCTGTACCAAAGGGTGACGACCAGATGTTTGAGCAGTACTGCCCTATCGTTGAGCAACTCGTAGAGGCACAGCGCAAGCTTACCCAGAACTACCTCACAGAGGCAAAGAAGAACATCGAGAGCGAGGACAAGCAGGCTGTTGTTGACGGCTTCCTCTCACTCTTCCGTGCCTACAAGGGTATGCCAAAGAACAACGCCCTCGTTAAGTATCTCTCACAGCCAGGTATCAAGACAGGACTTCTCCAGACAGAGGAAATCTACATGGAGAACAACAACCGTCGTATGCCAGAGGCTACTGACCCACTCTTCTTCGTTGTTGACGAGAAATTGAAGTCAGTTGAGATGACAGACAAGGGTAACCAACTTATCGCAAGCATCGTAAAGGACGACAACTTCTTCGTCCTCCCAGATATCACATCACAGCTTTCAGAACTTGAGTCAAAGAACCTTCCTGAGGAGGAGAAAATCGCTCAGAAGGATGCGCTCATGCAGGATTATGCAATCAAGGCTGAGCGTGTTCATACCATCCAACAGCTTCTCAAAGCATACACAATGTTCATCAAGGACGACGATTATGTCGTAATGGACGGACAGGTTAAGATTGTCGATGAGCAGACAGGTCGTATCATGGATGGTCGTCGTTGGTCTGACGGTCTCCATCAGGCAGTTGAAGCTAAGGAGCGCGTAAAGGTAGAGGCAGCTACACAGACATTTGCCACTATCACTCTCCAGAACTACTTCCGTATGTACCACAAACTCTCAGGTATGACAGGTACAGCCATCACAGAGGCAGGTGAGTTCTGGGACATCTACAAACTCGATGTAGTTGAGATTCCAACTAACCGTCCTATCGCACGTAAGG
>JAGCWG010000158.1 GCA_017961965.1 Bacteroidaceae bacterium
CTGCACGACGCATATCGCGACCTGCCTTCTTACCGAACTCAGTACGAACCTGAGCGTTGAGTGTGATTTCTTTCATTTGTTAAATTTTAATTGTGTTACTATAAATTAAGTATAACGCTTAATTCGCCATCACACATTTCTGTGTTGCTCAAAAAGCGGTGCAAAGGTACGATTATTATACGAGATGGCAAAGGGATAATCTCGTTTTTTGCACCACAAGCAGCATTTTCCGCATAAAATTAAGCAAACGGACGAGTTAATAATACACATATTTACCGTCTTCGGTCATTCCTTCGGCAGATACGGATATTTCTGTGCACGATGAATTGTTGTAGAATTCTACAGTTGCGTTACCATCCTTGTCCGTCTTGACATTAGGATTCCAATAAAGAGTACGACGGAAGTCCTCCATTGGGGGTACTACAGAATAATCTTCCATCTGGAATACGGAGGGAGTATTGAAGCCTTCAAAGTAAGTATATCGCGTTCCCTTCTGACGGAATTCTGACTTACGGTGTGTATAGCAATAGAGAACGACAGGATTCATTTCGTCTATTTCGTTGCAAACTATATGCTTATGCATTGCCTCTAAGTCTTCGGACACATATATGCTTTTCACCTCGTCAAGAAATACTGGAACATCAAGGCTATTTACGCCATTATCACAGTTGAGGATTCTCATTGCCATCGACTTTCCTTTCATTCTAAAGCCAGTAACGGTAACGTACATATTATCAACAATCCATACGATTGGTCTGTTTTTATACCGAAGTCCATCACGATAGAACTTTCGATTTGGCGCAGGAGGCATGCTTTCGTATTCGGAATATCCAGGACATTCAGGATGCATCAAGTCATATATGGCTTTTACCGTATCAACAGGAGGATTCTTTTTGTCAATCAGCTTTGAGAGCTCCAACTCAGGAGACATCTTTCCTATGTATATTAACACATCAGATGGCTGTGCCTCACCATAAAAGAACTCGTTCTTCGACTTTAACCAGTCACCTATAGCAGGAGGGTATTCGCCCTCGTCTTCTATCGTTCGCATATAGGCATCACAGTCATAGTATATATTAGAGTGATAACGTGCATCGCCTTCGGATGACCATGCAGACCTATCCCACACACGTTTCTTTGCTTTAACATCTACATTCTTCAACACACGGCTCTGACCTGCCAGCAACTTCACGTGAGTACTGTCCACATTCGCCTTCCACTTCAAGTTCCCAGTTTCATCAACATCAATCCTTTCTGTCTCAAGAGGAGATACATAGCGTGACTTAGGTACGAAGTTGCGGTCAATACAGATGCGATAATCGACAGGCCTATCCTTGTACTTGGAAGCAATTTGCAGATTCCACTCACCCTCAACATCCGGAAGGTCAAACACATACTTGCCTACAGAATCTGTCATAAGGTCACCCTCAAATACACCATCTTTCTTCTTCGCAAGTATGGCTCTGAGTTCCACGTTACCAACTGGTGCTTTCTTCGTCTTGCCCTTCACAGCACCATAGATCCTCAATTTATTCTCTATCGGCTGAACCTTTTCAAACATAGATTCACCAGAGTACAATCGCCAGTCATACCTGCGCCATCCCTGTACAAGCATGAGAACATCGGCAGACCTACGATGTTCCACATCATCAGCCTCGAAGTAATAACCTGGATTATCTATGTAGCCCCTCAGTTCACTACTAAGAAGCATCCATGAGTTGATGTTATACTTATTGCCGTTTACCATGCCCTTATTGTCAATGGCAGAAAACGATATTGAGGAGTTAGGCTCAGACTGAACTGCCAACGACACCTTTCCACAAGGCCTCAACGATTGATTCTTTGTTTTTATCTTAATATTTGGACTATAACTGCCCGCACCATATATGAAGAACAGACGTTCAGAGAGAATCCTGCCATCTTCGTCAAATACCGTTAGTTGACTTACGCCATTAGGCAGTTTATCACGACCGAACGCAAAACTTTGCATAGCCTTGGCATGCATAGTGTCACAACGGATTATTCTTCCATCATGTATCATGACATAACCGAGCTTCTTGCCAAGCATTATGTCTGAAGCATAAAGGCTCGCCCTTATGCTATCATCTCTGAGCATGTCCATCATCATCGTACAGCCTTCTTCTTCTGGCTGTGGCAACTGGAATCTTGCCGTCTTATCCTTGTTGTATTTCACAAGAACATACTCTGCTTTGCCGTCTGCCGACAACGAAAATATGCCACGACCTGAAACATCCGTCTTGAACGAATCCACGACTTTGCCATCCTTTGCACATAACTCGCAACTATACGACAATGGCTTATCTTCCTTATCAGTAAGCGAGTAGGCAATGCGAGCCGGAAGTCCTTTGACTGTGTTGCCACCCTCTGGATAGAATGTCATCTTTATTGATTTGTTGTTCTGCA
>JAGCWG010000159.1 GCA_017961965.1 Bacteroidaceae bacterium
TGCTTGTTGCGAAACAGGAAGTTATCACTGATAAGGTCTCTGAAACAAACAGGAAATTGGAGGCTATTACGCAAGATGTAGAAGACATTAAGCAGAAACCTGCAAAACACTGGGAAGAACTTATCAAGGTCGTGCTGGCCGCCGTTGCGGGTGGTGTCATCACTTATTTGCTAACTCGTTTGGGGTTGAAATAAAAAGAAAGGAGTTGATGCCTATATGATTACAGTTATCAAAATGACTAAAGTTGGACTCGATGTTACGTATGAGTATGTAGGAAAATCCACAGATGAAAAACCCGTTTCCTCGAATGGCTCTAAATTTACAGAGATGGATACAGGAGATGAGTATTTCTTTGACGGAGATGAGCAGGGTTGGACAAAAGAAGCAGATAAGTATCTGGCTTCTTTGGAGATTGCGACCGCCCCCACGAAGGTTCAGTATTATGTTGGTGACGAGTTTGATGCTACTGGAATGGTTGTCAAGGCTGTTTATGATGATGACACAAAGGCAACGATTACGGACTATACAATCGATGCTCCTGCAACGCTTAGTGTAAGTGATACAAAGGTGACTATCAAGTACACGGAGAACGGTCGGACTCGCTCTGTTGAGCAAGAGATTACTGTAAGCGAAATCGAACTTGCATCTATCGCTTTCACGCAAGACCCGACTCTTACGTATTTTGATGGCGACATGCTTGACCTTGATGGCGTTGAAATCACTGCTACCTACAACAATGGCGACACGAAAGTGATTACAGAGGCTTGTACATTCTCTCCCGCAGATGGCGCTGTGCTTGACGTGGATATGACAACGCTTACGGCAACCTATGTGGAAGGTGAAATCACGAAGACAGCAGAGAAGACTCTGACTGTTAATCCTGTTGTTCTTTCTTCCATTGCGTTCACGCATGACCCGACAAAGGTTGCGTATGCAGTTGGCGAAGAACTGTCTCTTTCGGGAGCTGAAGTCACTGCGACTTATAACAACACTGCAACAAGGGTTGTTACAAGCGAGTGTACATTTGCTCCCGAAGCGGGTGCTACCCTTACCGCAGAGGATACTTCTGTCACAGCTACGTTCACAGAGGAAGGTGTCACGAAGACCGCTACCGTTACAATCACAGTCAGTGGGTCTTAACAAACTATGGGGGGCTGTTATTCAGCCCCTTTTTATTTTTGGCTTGACATACTGCAACATGTATGGTATTATGATTATGCATATAAAGGCAAGTACGAAAGGAGAGACCAAAATGACAAATGTAATTAGATGCCCGTATTGCAAATCGCAGATGGAGTTGAGGGTGCTTGGCATGAATAAGAATAAGATTTATTTCTATGAGTGCCCGAAGTGTTTGTCAAGGAGTCCGCAGACGTGGAACGAAGTGACAGCAAACAGCATGGCACGCATGACAGAGACGAAAAGGAGTGGACAGGCATGAGAGTGCGATACAGAATGGTGAACGCTCCAAGGTATAGCGCAGAGTTTTTTGACACAAGCAAACAGGCGAAGCAACGCTTCAATGAAATTATAAAGGATAAATATTGTGTTTGGGCAGAGCTTGTTGCCGATGAGGAAGATGAAGGGGAATATATGGAAGTCCTCACAGCGTACGAGAACGACAATGCGCCTCAGACATACAGGGCAGACGTTGAACTTAGGAAGATAGTAAAGGAGCTTTTTGGTGGTTGAAAGTAGAGCATCTCAATGATACAATAAGTACTGGTGACCCACAA
>JAGCWG010000160.1 GCA_017961965.1 Bacteroidaceae bacterium
GGTCTTCATTTCCACGACATCAAGAAGGTGCTCAAGGCATTCGATGCACTCATCACACGAGGTCATACCATCATCATCATTGAGCATAACGTGGATGTCATTAAGTGTGCCGACCATATCATCGACCTCGGTCCCGAAGGTGGTGCAGGAGGTGGTAACCTCGTCATCACGGGTACACCAGAAGAAGTCAGCAAATGTGCATGGAGCTACACGGGTGAGTTTATTTAACAGCCCCCCACCCCCCCGAACTTAGCGAAGCGGTCTCACTGACCGCAGGGAAGTAACGGGGCGGCCTCCGGGTCTGAGTAACGGCACTTTCCTGACCTTCTACGTGGGGGAGGAGACGGAGACAACATCTTGATTCAATCCAACAAGAACGATATAAGTGGAGAGCTAAGGTTGACCTTACCTCTCCACTATTTTTGTATTTTGCAAGCTTGGAGTGAGGGAGCGTAAACGCTCGGAGAACTTAGGCTGACATTCAGCCTTTACCTTGACGGTGAGTCCTGTCTTTGCTACGAGTTCAGTGGCATTGTCAGGGGTGAGCTCCGTCACCGTAGGGTCGAGAGCCTGTGCCTTCTGCAAGTTGATTCTTCCTCCTGTCACACTCACGTCAGGACATAGCCTGACAGCCACGTCCTTTCCGTTCTTGAGATGCACGGCAAAGCCCATGGACATCAGATTGAGAGCCGCCTCACAGAAGTTGTCGAGTACCGACTTTGCCACCTGTTCGGGGATGAGAGGATTGAGATGACTAATCTCCTTTGCAAGGGCAGCCTCGTCGCACGCCTTTACCTCTTCGTTGACGGTGATTGTCTTTCCATGTGCACCAATGGCTTCAATGCCATCATTGATGCAAATCTTGTATTTTATCATATCCTTCTGACGATTGACCTTTACCTCGTGAGGTTCAATAGGATTATCGGGATGGCAATGATGCTTTCATTCCGTTGTAGTAGATTATCAATACATGTCTTGGCTAAAACGAAAACATGTTTTCGTTGCCAACCAAAACATGTTTTGGTTTCATTCAAATCATGTTTCGGTTTCAGCCAAAGCATGTTTTGATTGTCAGTTCTAACGTATTTGCGTGCTAATATACGACCTGATAGCCATACGACCAAGACCAAGGAAAGAAAAATCTGTTTCCATATCATCTTTTGTTGTATCCACCACCCTTTTGCCATGTTTGACGCAACTTGAATTACTAATTGCCCATTCCTAATTACCCATTATTAGCTCCTCATTATTAAACAGAAATGCCATCCGAGTACCATGTGACCCGGATGGCATGTTAATTATAGGCCCCCTCCTAACCTCCCACGAGGGGGGAGGGACTTAGTTACATGGAAATCAGAAACGAATCTTCATAGCCTTGCCATTGCCTTTCTTGACAATATATACCTGTCCCTTGACTGGCTCGGATACCTTCTGACCTGACAATGTGAAGTAGGTTGTTGGAGTCTCGTCAGGCTCAAGGTCGTCAATGCCTGTTGTCTCAGATGCAATGTCGAGGTCCTCGATAACATTACGTACACGAGAGCCGTAAGAGATGAGACTTACGAGGCTGATATTGTCGTATGCCACATGAGTATAGTAGCGTCCGAGGTTTGTAACGATTGAGAGAACAGGAGTTGTACCAGTGCTAAGCTGAGCATTGTTGATGACTACCTGTCCGTTTGCGTTTGTAACTGTGAGGTGTACGCCACGTGAGCTGCCGACAATCTTGAAGTGATTCCATAATGATGGAACGAGACCTGCATTGATTGTTGAACGGCTATAGCCCTCACATGGGATAGAACCGAGGTTAGCACCACTTGCATTTGTGACTGTAGCTGATGTAGCGTATGAACCGAAGTTGATGCTGCAGAGTACAGCTCCGTTGCGAGTGTTGACTACGATAGATGATGGGTTCTGGTTACCGCTAATCATAGCCACGTCAAACTCGAATGTGTAGCTTGTTGCACTTGTGAAGTAGCCGTTGCCGTTGAAGTCGAGGTTGACTGTACGGTTGTTGTTGCTACCCTGATAGATGTGGAATACCTTACCACCGTGACCATTAGCCTGAGCAAGTGTCTCAACACCACCAGCTGCCATTGCAAAGCCGTAGTTGTTTGAGCTTCCTGCCTCGAAATCCTGGAAGTAAACGCGCTCATATCCATAGCCTGAACCACCAATCTTGAGGTAGAGAACACCATTCTCCACTACGAGTGACTTAGTGAGTCCGCTTGATGTAGTGAGGTTGCCCTCAAGGATAATGTTGCCGAGGCTGCCTGATACATTACCGATAGTACCAAGGCGATACTTACCAGCACCAAGAGTTGAAGGAGCGTTGAACTGGAATACTGGAGCGAGGTAACGAGGACCATACTGCCAGTTCTGCTTGCGGATTGTGAGAGTACCAATATTGAGTTGGTCGCCAGCATTGTTGTCTGCGCCGTTGATATCGAATACTACTCGTGAACCTTCCTTAACAGAGAGTTCATTGACTGTCATGTGAGCATAACCATTGTCGTTAACAAACGGAGTGCTCTTAGCCTGACTGCTGATATAGAGTGCAGAACCGTACTCCATAGTGATTGACTTGTATGTGCTTGCTGCAGCATCAAGAGAATTACCGAGGAAGAGCTCTGTGTGGATGTTTGCCCAGATTGGTGAGTTAGGCACACTACCGTTACAGATGAGGGCACCCTGCCATACGTCTGTCTTACCAGAGTGGCTGTGAGTGACATAAGGAAGATGAGCAGCAGATGAACCCTGCTTACAGAGGTTTGTTGTACCAGAGAGACCTGAGCCACGGAGCCAGATACGGTCCCAAGTGTGCTTTGTCTCAGTATAGTTGACACGGTCACCACCCTCGACTGTTGTACGTGAGTTGAGGTAGAGAGTGTAAGGCTGTGCACCGCTGTTGATGTTCACGTAATACTGTGAGCCGTTGCCATCAGGCCAGATGAACACGTCACGACCATTGAGAGCAGTTGTGATTGAACCGTTGTTGCCGATACCTGTACGTCCTGTCCATGTCATTGGAGGTGGAGCCTGAGTGAGTCCCTCAAGTTCGCCAACGAAGTAGCTTGTGTGAGGTGGCTGGTTGTAGCCTTCAGTCTGCCATACCATACCCTGACGATAGACGTGATCGTACCAGAGACAAGGCATACGGTGCTGAGTAGGAGTAACAGTAGTATAAACACGGATGAAGCGGTTGTCGGATGTACGCATCACGAGTTCCTCACGCCAGTCGCCGAGGATATCGCCCTGAGCACATGGATTCTTCTTTGTCCAGTTGATACAAGCTGTCTGGTAGTTGCCATGACCTGTGTCATAGATACGCTGACCGTTCTTGTCGATGAAGAGATAGCCCTCGCTTGAACCAGGACCGTTGACAGACTCATCAAGAAGGTCGCCGTCCCAGTAGATACGGAAGTTGAGGGCAGCAGGACTTGGAGTCTGTGCATTCCAATTGTTTGTCCAACCATCGATTACACGGTCAGAAGCAAGTGAGATGACACCTGATGAAGCCGACATACCGATGCAGCCAGGATAGTCATTGGTGAAGTTACCAGCCATAGCACGACCGTCATCACCACCTGAACTGTGACGATAATAAATCTGACAAGTGTTGGCGTTACGGTAGTTATGTCCTCCATGCTCCTCAAGACAAGCGAATGTCTCAAGACCCTTGCGGAATGGGTCAAGGTCACCTGTGTGTGAAGCGTCACCATGTCCAAGACCTGTAGAAGAACAGCCGTGGAGAGAGTTATCACCAGTATGGAAGTCAAGAACCATAGAACCGTAGATAATCTCATCGCTTCCGTCCTCATCTGCATCAGCGATGGCAAAGTTGTGATTACCCTGACCGTACCAGCCAGAGTTGTTATAGCTGTGCCATGTGTTGCCTACCTTATATAATTTGTTTGTGCTCTTGTTCACACGGTAAGTACAAGCATCAATCTTTGTGTAGATACCACGTCCAAGGAAGATGTAAGGGTTAACAGCATCAAGATAAGGTGCTCCCATGAAGTACTTGCTTGAACGGTGACCGTAGGCATCGCCCCAGTCGCTTGCATTGCCACGTGGAAGTGGATAAGGAATGACATCGTATGTGCGTCCTGTGCGTCCATCGATGTACATGAGCCACTCCTCACCAGAGTTGGTGAACGTCATGTTGGCTGTATGAGTGATGTTGCCACGGATATTCTCGTTCACATTACCGATAGTCTCTGTAGTACCGTCTGAATGGTGAATGACAGTATTGGCACCACCACGGTAGAGAACCTCGGCAGAACCATCCTCGTTCCAGTCGAATGCAACGGCATCCCACTGTTCATCAGCTCCGTAACAGATATTAGGACCACAGTCAATCCACCAGAGACGACCGTAGTTGCGTGAAGAAGCGTAACACTCAATCTGACAATACATCTGATAGTTGTTCGTTGGGAACAAGTTATCAGCATCCGTCTGGTTCTTACGCTTTACGATGAAGTCAATCTTTCCATCGCCATCAACATCGCCGAGTGAAATATCATTTATGGTATAGTTAGCCATTGCAGAGCCTGGGTCATTCTGCTTCCACACAGTAACGCCACTACGAGCCTGCACATTAGAAACAGGGAACTCAAGATACTGCTTGTCCCATGTAGATACGGCAGCACATTGTGCTCCCACAACGCCCTTGCGGACAGGGGCAACCGTGTAACGGCTTGACAAGCTTCCGCCTCCATCAGTATAGTTGGAAGCATAAAGGTTCTGAGCAACGAGAGCACCGTCACGATAGAGGTTGTACCTCACGTCGTAGTACTCATCTGCCTGTACTCGCCAGCTGACGAATACACCACTGTTCTGCTTAACTGCGACAAGACCGCGGTCAAGCTGATCTGTCTTTCTCTGTGCCATAGCATCACCTGATGCCATAAATGAAGCGACAAATGCCATTGCGCCCACAAACTTAGCACATGTTGATTTAGAAACCATCATTTTGGTTAAGGTTTTAATTGGTTGATATAAAATATGGTTAGTTATATATACCCCACCTCCGCCCCTCACAAGGAAGGAAGATTGGTGAGAAATTCACATACGTTCATAATGACCCAAGACGATAATCAGGAATAAAATTTTTAATCCTAACCAAATTTGTGCCTCCGAAAATGAAAAAGCAAAAGTGTCGAATGATTACTAATGATAGTATTTGGTGATTAGTTGAATGATTAGAGTATAGTTATAATAACATGTACATTTGATTTTTGATTCAAGTTGAAATATTTTTGAACTATTAATTAGCTATTTATCCGTAATTATTGGTTAGATATCAGTTCTTTACTTTCTGCGATTTCATTTTCAGAGGCGCAAACTCAGCTTATAGCATTTGGTTAGTTGAGTCCGATTTTTACGATTTAGATTGATGCCACAAAAATATGCGATTATAGCATTATGCAAAAATGAGTGTCAAATAAACAATAAAATAATCCATTAAATAAAGTCTAAAAATACAAGAAAATCGTACAATATGCGCCCAACTTCACACATAAATGAGCATTTTTCACCCATTCAATTTGTGTGTTCAAAAACTTTTTTGTTTATTTGCACTATAAAGAACAACAGTTAAAACTGTCGGGGATGAAACAATAGTGACAAAATGCTATTCACATAGCAAGGACAGCTTACTTTTTGCGTTCTGAAATCCAAAGGAAAAATTAGGAAGGGTTAACGAACCATTAGCGAAGGATTAACGAAGGCTCAGCGAGTAACATAAAGTAAGCCTTCACAACGCAATAGTGAACAAAATGTCTTAAACTCAACTAAAATATAACACCAATCAAAACAGACAGATGAAAAGAATACTAACCATTCTGCTTTCTGCTATCACTCTATGCACTCATGCACAGAACTTTGACCAGTACTTTGAAGACAAGACACTACGACTGGATTACATCCTTGCAGGTGATGCCAACGAGCAACATATCTACCTCGAAGAGATGATGCAACAAAGCAAATGGGCAGGAAGAAGGAACAGACTCGCAGAGAAGTTCCTCAGTGGAAACGGTCAACTTGTTGTCCGCGACCAGAAGACACAGGAGATAATATATATATGGACTTTCTCTACTCTCTTTCAGGAATGGCTCCAGTATGATGAGGCAAAGAAGGTGAAAAAGGCTTTCGAGGCTTCGTACAACATACCTTTCCCTAAAGCGCCAGTTGATGTTACAATCACTCTCACCAACAACCACGGGGAAGTAACGGCAGGACTCACCCATACGGTCAATCCAAAGGACATTCTCATCCGTAAGATTGCAAACAACGACATCCCTTTCTTTTACATCTGGAAAGGCAAGGGCGTACAAGAAGGTGAAACAATTCAAGGCGAAAAGAAAGGTATCGCCACTCGTAACTTCACATACACAGGCTTCAACCCAATGGACGGAGTAAACATCGTCGACTGCGTTGACCTCGCCATCGTAGCCGATGGATATACAGAGGCTCAGATGGGCAAATTCTATGCCGACTGTCAGCGTGCCGTGGATGCACTCTTTGCACGAGAGCCTTTCAAGAGTCTCAAAGACAGGTTCAATGTGGTAGCAGTGGCCGCTCCATCCAAAGACCCTGGTCCATCAATCCCTCATAAAGGAATATGGAAGAGAGGCACAAGCGGAGCGCACTACGACACATTCTATAGCAACCGCTATCTGATGTCGCAGAATATACACAAGATATACGACCTTTTGGCTGGCATTCCTTTCGAGCACATCATGGTACTCGTCAACTCCAACACATACGGAGGAGGAGGAATATACAATCAGGTGACATTCTCTACAAGTGACCACCCTACATTTAAAGAGGTCTTTGTACATGAATTCGGTCACAGCTACGCAGGACTTGCCGACGAATATGCCTACGACGACATGGACGAGCAATGGTATCCAGACTACACAGAGCCCTGGGAACCGAACATCACGACACTCAAGGACTTCAACAGCAAGTGGGCTGACATGATGCCGAAGAAGACTCCCATCCCTACCCCACTCGATCCAAAAGTGCCAAATTTCAAGGGCATTGACAAGAGCAACGCAACGGAGATGGCAAAGCTAAATGCTGCCACACAAGTCGTAGGAGTATTTGAGGGAGCAGGTTATCAGAGCAAGGGCTGTTACCGTCCTGCACAGGAATGTCGTATGAAGATAAACGAAGTCGAGGACTTCTGTCCAGTATGCGCAAGGGCAATACGCAGGATAACCGACTTCTATACAGCGAATAAATAATGAGGAATGAGTAATTAGTAATGAGTAATAGCATTTGAGACCGTCCTTGGCATCACAAACTCAAGAACTAAAGAACTAAAAAACTCACAAACTCACAAACTCACAAACTTAAAAACTAAAAAACTCACAAACTTAAAAACTTAAGAAACTCAATCATATCCCCAGCGTTCCAAACGGACGCCCCCTTTGGGGGATGGGGTCCACATAAAAATCTCATAAACTTAATCGATATGAATATTAAAACTTTAACCTTTGCATTACTGTTTGGACTTGCGCTGACTGTTAATGCAGCAAACAAAACACAAAGGGTAACACAATGTGCAACCTCCGTGACTCTCAC
>JAGCWG010000002.1 GCA_017961965.1 Bacteroidaceae bacterium
CCTTGTGCTCCACATCGCCACATGGTTCAAGATGTGTCTTCTTGAGGGTAAGGCCCTCAATGGAATACTTGGTAAGACAGCACGCAACATATTCCTGTACGGCCTGCTATTGGCTGGCGCAATGGTTGTTGTGGCCTTCTAACCCACGTGGGCAGCCTTTCGTAGAATAATATAGATGCAATAAGAATGCTCAATGACTTTGCAATGTGTAAAATCATTGAGCATACTTTTTATTCCTTCTCCAATAGAGCGACGGCATAAGCCGATATTCCTTCCTCGCGACCCGTGAAGCCAAGCTTCTCGGTTGTGGTAGCCTTGATGCTGATATCATCTTCGTCTATTCCCATGCATTGGGCAAGGACAGTCTTCATCTCAGGTATTCGTGGGTTCATCTTAGGACGCTCTGCACAGATAGTACTATCCACGTTGCCGATGGTATATCCTTTTTCCTTGACAATCTCTACTGTACGACGAAGGAGAATCTTTGAGTCGATATTCTCGAACTCATTTCCCTTTTTAGGAGGAAAATGATAACCTATGTCACGCATATTGGCAGCACCAAGTATAGCATCGCATATTGCGTGAATAAGCACGTCAGCATCACTATGGCCAAGCAATCCCATAGTGTGTTCCAGTTTAATACCGCCAATCCAGAGGTCACGTTCCTCTACAAGTTTATGGACATCATAGCCCATTCCTACTCGAATCTTCATAAATAAACCAAGCCAGGCCCCACTCTAACTTCCCCGAGGGGGAGGACGCCATCCGGGGCATGGGGGATGTGTATTTTTGTTATTGAATATTTGCTTAAAACAACGCCCTCATGGAAACTCCTTTCCTCCCCCCACGGGGGAGATAGAGGGGGGCCGTCTTTTATCTCCTTCTCTTTCCGAGTATATCCTGTATTCCATCCATATCGAAGGCAAGTGAGAAGCGTACAGTCTGATCAAGTGGGTTGGACTGTGCTGTTGAAATCACATAACCTGCATCAATAGAAAATACGTTCATCTTGAAACCAGCACCAACGGTAAAGTACTTACGGTTACCCTTGTTAGGGTGCTCATAGTGATAACCTGCACGAACGAAGAACTGATTGTTGTATGAGTATTCTGCACCTAAACTCCACTGTACTTCCTCCAACTCCTCCTTGAAACCTCTTGGTGCATCGTTGAAAGATTTGAAGATACCAGAGATAGGAGAAACGTTGTTGTAACCCTCAGAGTCAAGCCATGTTCTATAGTCTGGTTGATATTCACCAGAGGACACGTCACCGTTTAACTCTGGATGCTCCTGCTCGATGTACTGTTTGTATGTCGGCATTGTAGGAATAAGGAGCTTGTTTGCATCCGCTGCAATGGTGAAAGAGTTGTAATCATCCACGGGAACGAGAAGTGCCATACCGAAACGCATGTTGGTTGGGATAAATTCACTTGAGTTGCCTTCGTTGAACGAAATCTTACTACCGATGTTGCTAATGTTGAGACCCCAACTTAATTGGCATTCTCTCTGTCCCATGTTGATGTAACCATTGTGGTAGAGAGCAATGTCCGCTGCAAAAGCAGAACCTGGCTGATACTCGTCATCGTGAAGTCCGAGGTCAGAGTGAATGAAACGGAGACCTACGGCAGCTGAGAATGTCTCGCTCAACATACGTGAGTAGGCAAAATCTACAGCCATCTCGTATGGACGAATTGTCTCTCCAGAGTTTATGTCATTTACCATCACATCACCGAGAGAGAAGTAACGGAGCGAAGCTGAGATTGCATCATAGTCACCGAGACGAGTGTATCCTGTGATATTTGCAAGGTCGATACCATCTACGAGTGAGCGAAGCCAGGGTGTGTAGTTGAGTGACACACCTGCACGGCTGATGCAGAATGGATATTTCGCTGGATTCCAGTATTGGGAGTTAACATCTGGGTCAGTAGCGGCACCGACATCACCAAGACCAGCCGCACGTGCATCAGGTGCGATGGCAAGTGATGTTACGGCATAATTGACAGGGTTCAATTGGTTCCACTTATCCTGTGCGTTGGCTGTCAGGACCATGGCTGAGCATCCAAATGCTAATGTTATTATTCTTGTTTTATTCATCGTTACTATTTATTTTGTTTCCTATAAAAACGAATGCAAATGGAATTTATTGTGAGAAGTCGGATTTTACTATCCGAAGTGGTGTCCGTTCCTTTCCTACGGTCGGTAAGACTGCTTCAGGAAGTTGTGTGTTATGGGGCTAACACCTTTTTTGTCTCATGTTGTATCTCTTCGCCATTAGACATATACTTAATCTTACGTATGTATGCGCCCTTTGGAATGGTCGCGTTCTCTGAACTGCTGAGTAATCTGCCCGCAAAGTCGTAGTATTCCACCACCTTGGTGAGACCCTCAAACACTTCAAATGAATAATGCTTCTCACTCATGTTGTTGAATGTGTCGAATGCCCTCACGGTAAGAGTATGTGAACCTGCTTCAAGTTCAGGGAAAGTGAATTCAATCTTGCCTGAGGTATAATCACCTGTAGTCTGGCGATAGTAACTGTTGAGATTGTAGGTTGAAGATTCCTTACCATCAATCACAGCCACAATATCGTGTCCGAGTCCATTACCAGATGCATTGATACCGCTACTATCACTCAAGTGTATGTAGATGGTAGGAGTCTCGTTTACCCTCTGTCCATCTATAGTATGCTCTGAGTTGATGTATGTAGCAATAGCTGGACCAACTGTATCAATCGCAAGCTCCACATCTGTACCTCCGATGATGAAGTCACGGAACGATCCGAACGCCTCTATCGTGTGGCTCTTATTTAGAGCATAGAGATTGATGAGTCCGCTGGCATTACTATAGTTATTGTCAAGCGGTACTGGGAACGTGAATGTAAACACACCATTCTTCACGCTGTCGGCTGCGCTGTAGAGTCTGCGCTTGTAGTCGCTATACGTAAACTCGTAATCCTCAGACCCGTTGTTATTGCGTGTGGTAATCGTCTCACGGTTGTCGAACACAGAAGACTCCACAATACCTTCAAAGTCATCAAGTCCATTTCCATTACCGTCCACTATATGACCACGTATCGTAACTTTCTCACCTGCGCTAATCTGACAAGTCTCGTCCTTTACACTCTTGCCATTGATAGAGTCGATTACTATACTGTAGTCTGGATTAGGGAGCACAATGGCTGGGTCGCCAAGAAGTACGAACTGACTCTTGTTAAGTGTAACATTATCTGACTTACTTTCGTTTATTATGTCACACTTAGCCTGAGACAAAGCCTCGCCAAGAGAATAACGCTTGCCACCCTCCTTGCTGAGCATATACTTCATCAGCAGTTTGTTAATCTTATCATTCTGATCACCATAGACAGCTCTTGTAGTACCGAAGAAAGCAATAGCACCACCATCCTTGTTAAGTACAGCAGTCTCGCCAAGGGTCTCAGTATTCGTGTCGAAAGGTGCCGTCTCACATGCCGCAGTAATCCATACTGGCAGACGAGTGGTCTTCCACTTCTTGAAGTCGTCAACATTCACAGCCATCTCGTGTGAAAGCGTATGTGGTGCACCGTGACCCGTATAGTTCATGATGAGAGCTCCTTCCATAATGGTCTTGTTTATATCACTCTCCACACTTGGGTATCTTGTTCCCGTTGCCGTCTGTTCCCAAGGATAGGCATCCCAATAGATACGACTGAAACGGAAGTCCGGATTAGCAGTCTCAAGCTGCTTTGTCATCTCTTCTGCGTGATTCATGTGTGTGTATGCTCGTTCATTAACAGTACCATCATCTGCAAGGATGCAGATGGAGTTTCGCCAATTGCCAGCATCTATATTATTGATATAAGCGATAGTCTTATCAACAACACCCTTAGCCTCATCTGCCGTAGTAACAGGAATACGTCCAAGACCAACTTTTGGCATATTACAGAGTATTCCATATTTTGAGTCGTCAGGACATGACACATATTCCTCAAGGACATAAGACTTAGCGGTACTCTCAGAGTCATCTGACTCATAGCAGAGCAGATAGTCGTCAGCAGAATATTTCTTTGTGCCAAGTACCATGAGTCTGTTGTCCCATACGGATGCTCCGAAGAGAAGGACATTACGAAGTTTGCGTCCTTTGCCCTCGTTACCCTTTTCGTAAAGCATCTTGATGAATCGTCGGTATGCAGTCACATCAGGAGTACCTGCCGAGAACTCATTGAATATCTTGTCTGCAGAAACGACAGCACACGTCATGCTGTCATGCTGAGTATGATAAGCCGCAAGTCTCTCTGCCTGTGCCGTAAGTTTACCGCTTGCAGGTACAATGATGAGATAATCCACGCTTGTCATGCTATGAAGGTCCTGATTGGCTACCGTACCCACCTTGACAGGTACTGGATATGTTGCATTACGGTCGAAAGCAATATAAGAGTCTTCAACCTGCATGTCTTCAGAAAGAACCTTAAGTATTCCGCTGCTATATGACCCCGTCAACTCGTAGAAGGAATCTGGATAAGTAACGTTCCATACGGTTGTACTCTCATTTGTTCCGCTAATCTCGAAGACGGCTGTACCATCCTCTGCAGGACTGAACTCAATAAAATTCTCTCCCGTCATATCAAGAGAACGCTCATAACTTGCACGTATATAGTCAAGGTGTCCCTTATCTCCGCTTATCATACTAAGTCTAAATGGAAGATTGTCCGAAGTAAGTCCAGACACGTTGAATGATGTGGCTGTCTGTTGTGCTACGGCATTATCGCCAAGCTTGGCAACGGAAAGATTCTTCACACTCTTATTATTGGCATAGATGCCAATGGTAGAGGCGCTGGTAAACTTGGCTCCAAACCGGAGTTCGACCTTGATATCCTTAGTAGTATGCTTATTGACTGCAAGGTTGTAAGACTTGACAGTACCTGCGGAATACTCCGTTGCTTCATAGAATCTGCGGCCGAAGTTGCCAAACGAGTATTCGTCCTTCTCATATACGCTATGAGCAAGAGTATTCTTCTGAGTAATCGTTGCCGTTGATGCAGCATCCTTTGTCGTGAAGGTAGCAGGTGCTCCTTCCGTATCTTCAGTAAGGAAATAATAAATATATGAGCTGTAGGGATTGTTGAAATGCGTAAACGCCCCATTTTTCTTTGTCCATTGGGTTGTTCCACATGAATAGAAAAGAAGATTGCCAGACGACGTGTTCCTGTAAAGCGGAATTTCCATGAGGTCATCCCACAAGCCATCAATATCATTATCTGGCAATACCGGAAGATTATAGCCGTAAAGCTTGACCTTTGCAGGGTCTGTGAATCCCATCTTCTTCAGGTCGTTCTTCGACAACTGGTATATTCCGTTGTTGTCCACACGTATCTTCACCCACTTGCCTTTTGACAATAGTGAGTGTTCGGCATAACGTGTCTGCGCATCTATAGCTATTGATGCGAATATGGACAACAAGAGGAATATTGCTTTTCTCATATGTTTCTTTATTATTTATGCGCTTGCCAAGTATGGCAGACACTTACTTAATCTTCTGGCGGAGCACTTTCTTGTCTCCCAAGAATCCCTCAAGGATATCGTTCTCCTTAACAGGACCTACGCCTACTGGTGTACCCGTGAAGATTAGGTCACCAGTCTTGAGAGTGAAGAACTTGCTACAATAGGCGATAATCTTGTCAACAGAGAACACCATGTCCTTTGTGAATCCTGTCTGAATAGTCTCACCGTTCTTCTCAAGATGGAACTCAAGGTTCTGTACATCGCCACCAAGTTCATCCAATTTAATGAACTCGCCCACGGCTGCGCTTCCGTCAAAGCCCTTGCAGATGTCCCAAGGATGACCTGCCTTGCGAAGCTTCTCCTGAAGGTCACGTGCCGTAAAGTCGATGCCAACGGTCACCTCGTTGTAATAACGATGGGCAAAGCGTTCGCTTATGTCCTTACCCACATGAGCAATCTTGACGACAATCTCTGTCTCGTAATCAAATCGCTCTGCAAAGTCAGGCACGAAGAATGGCTTATGGTCACGTAGCAAGGAACTCTCCTGCTTGGAGAATATCACAGGCTCTGTTGGCAGAGGAGTGCTACCGTTAAGTTCTGTATTATGTAAGGCATAATTCATGCCAACGGCTAAAATCTTCATTTCTTTTGAATTTTGAGTTATGAATTATGAATTTTGAGTTATGAGTCAGATTGGACTCATAACCCATAACTCACAGTTCAAGACTCCTAATATAATCCAATTAATTTGAGAATGTCGTTGAGGTTTGCCCAAAGCATAAGACCGAGGAGCAACCACATGCCGACAATCTGAATCTTTTCAAGGAACTTGTCGCTTGGCTTCTTACCTGTACACATCTCAAAGACGGTAATAATAGCATGACCGCCATCAAGGGCAGGTATTGGAAGAAGGTTCATCACTCCGAGTGCTACGCTAAGGAATGCTGTCATATCCCAGAACTTAGCCCAATCCCATACAGGAGAGAATATCTTGCCGATACCGATGAAACCGCCAACACTCTTTGCTCCCTTCTTAGTGAATAGGTACTTCAACTGGTCAACATAGCTTTTCATCACGTTCCAGCCATGCTCTATTCCAGCAGGGAAAGACTCGAAGAAACCATAATGTTTGACGGTAACCTTGTCTTCGTAAGGCATCTTATTGACAATTCCAAGTTGGAAATTTGCATCAAGAATAGCTTTGATAGTATCCTTATCATTCACCACGAGAGTAATGCTTCTCTGCTTGAGTGAATCTGCATGAGTCGATTTTTCATCGAGTACGTCTTGAAGGAGAAGAGTCTGATACTTAACATCGTTATGGTCAGCTACAACTTTTCCGTTGATAGATGTAATCTTGTCACCTTTCTTAAGTCCAATCTTCTCGGCTGGACTTCCCGGGAATATGCTGTCGATACAACTTGGCATACGAATCTCTGCATATATAGGCTCCTGTTCCATCATGTCGAGAAGGCTCATCTCTTGTGGGAGAACGATGACTTCCTTCTTTCCATTACGAAGAACGGTTACAGTCTTAGCGTTTGAGATATCCTGAAGTCTGGCAGTCTTCCAAGAGATAACCTCCTCATCATCAATATGTGTGATGATGTCGCCATCCTTGAATCCGTCTTCCTTGGCAGCAGCAGAGAACTTCATACCGTATGTCATGTCTGTACTCTTGACATACTCTGTTCCTTTCACATAGAGTGCCATAGAATAGATAACGAAAGCAGTAATGAAGTTCATGATAACTCCACCAAGCATGATGAACAGACGTTGCCAAGCCTTCTTTGTACGGAACTCCCAAGGCTGTGCAGGCTTTTCCAACTGCTTCTTGTCCATTGACTCGTCAATCATTCCTGATATCTTGACATAGCCACCGAGTGGAATCCAACCAATACCGTACTCTGTTCCCTCGTACTCGTATTCGCCATCCTCTTTCTTTGTTACTGGTTGCTTGCCCATGAGCTTGCGGAACCAGTTAGAGTATGTGCTGAAGATATGAAATTTATAGTCGAAGAAGAGATAGAACTTCTCTACTCGTGTCTTAAAGAGTTTAGCAAAGAAGAAGTGTCCTCCTTCGTGTAGTATTACCAAGAGTGAGAGGGCTGCTATCAACTGTGCGCCCTGAATTAGCCATTCCATTGGATATATTGTTTGTTTCTTATATTAACGTAAGTTTTTGTCTTTTATTGTGTGAATGTTTCATAACCGTACGCGGCGGTTATATGTGATTAGAGCAGACTTGCAGCAAAGGCGCGTGCTTCCTTGTCCGTTGCAAGATAGTTCTCGAGAGTGTCAACCGTGTTGAACGCTACGTTCTGCATGGTCTTCTCGATAATCTCGCTTATACGTGTGTAAGGAATCTTATCCTCGATGAAGGCACGGTTCACAATCTCGTTGGCAGCATTCACGATACAAGGCATGTTACCGCCCTGACGTAATGCCTCGTATGCGAGTGCAAGACAAGGGAAACGCTTTGTGTCTGGTTCCTCAAACGTGAGGCTCTGCATCTTGAAGAGGTCAAGACGGTCGCCGTTGAGCGTGAGTCGCTTAGGATAAGAGAAGGCATACTGGATAGGGAGACGCATATCTGGTACTCCGAGTTGTGCCTTAACCGCTCCGTCCTCAAACTGTACTGCAGAATGGATGACACTCTGTGGATGTACGA
>JAGCWG010000161.1 GCA_017961965.1 Bacteroidaceae bacterium
CCAACCTGTTGGAACAGAAGTCTGACCTTCGTATGCTTTCATGATTCCCGAAGTGAACGTACCACTATATGAACGACTTAGCTGTGAATATTTGACAAGCATCTTATCCACTGCATTGCCAGGGTAGCTATAGCTATGGAAGGTAGAGTCACCTGACATAATGTTGTAACCTTGATAACGGCAGAGCACAACCTTATTAACTGTGCTGTCAGCAAACTCCTTTGACATTTCTGGGAAAGACTTGCCAGCACCACGACTGATAATCTGCATATAGATACCATCCTCTTCAAAGAGAACGTACTCGTTGTTATCCACGTTAGTTGTGCTGTCCTGAGTACGGAACTGAGTCTCGCTTATTACCTTGATAGGACCACACACGTCATTGTCTGTCAAGAAACGCTCAATTGCGTTCTTCTCCTTCTTTTTCTAGTCTGCGTATGTCTCATAGTCGTTGCATGAGAACATGCTGAACATCACCGAGAATGCAGACACAAGCATAAGTGTTGTATAAGTTATCTTTTTCATATCTTTTGTTTTAGCCCCCATCTTGAATAGAGGGTGTAAATCTTGTTTTTTATCTTAAAGCTTTTTAAGCAATGATATTCTCTCTTCAGGCTTTTCTGCCCCGAACACGTAGCTACCAGCAACGAGGACATCAACGCCTGCTTCGGCAAGACGCTTGCCTGTGTCACCATTCACTCCTCCGTCAACCTCTATGAGTGCTTTACTGCCAGTACGGGTAATCATCTCACGGAGAGCCTTAACCTTATCTATAGAATGTTCGATAAACTTCTGACCGCCGAAGCCAGGATTAACAGTCATGAGGAGTACCATATCCACGTCACGGATGATATCCTCCAACAGACAGACAGGTGTGTGGGGATTGAGCGTGACAGCTGCCTTCATTCCTGCTTCGTGTATCTGCTGAATGGTACGATGAAGATGAGGACAAGCCTCGTAGTGTACGTTCATCATGTAAGCACCAAGAGCCTTCACCTGTGGGATGAACTTAGCAGGTTCAACAATCATGAGATGCACATCCAGTTTCTTTGTGCAAATCTTGGCAACAGCCTCCAGTACTGGGAATCCGAAACTGATATTTGGAACGAACACGCCGTCCATGACATCGAGGTGAAGCCAGTCTGCCTCACTACGGTTTATCATGTCTATGTCAGTCTTCAAGTCTGCAAAGTTTGCAGAGAGAAGAGAAGGAGAAACTATCATGGTGAGTTAGTTTTTTAAGTTTATAAGTTCTTAAGTTTTTGAGTTTTTATGTTCTCGCGGGAGAGAGTTTTTTAGTTTTTGAGTTTGTAAGTTTTTAAGTTTTTGAGTTCTCACGACGATGAGTTTTTCATATTCTCGTAAACACACATTGCAACAAAAACATAAAAACTCAAAAACTTAAAAACTTACAAACTCACTTCAGCGTAAACGTTGTCTGTCCAATCATCTGGCTGTCGCAGAATACGAGAACCTTGTATGTTCCTGCCTCAAGGAACTCGTCAATGTCAGAGTACATGGTCACTTTCATTTCCTCGCCGTTATACTCAACAAACTTCTTCTCTGTGTATTCCACTGGAGTGTCTTCGTAGGTGAATGAACCTTTCTTGCCCATCACACTATTGTCTGGCTTGAGGATGCGAGTGTAGATTATGCGCTCTCCGTTTGAGGCAGTCACGTTCTTTACGATTGTGAATCCGAATGCAAGCTTCTTGCAGTCCTTAGCCTTTGACGCTTCCTTGCCACGCTTGTTCTTAGGACTTACCCAGAAGCCTGTGGCATCAAGCTGTGCGGCGATGTTGACCTTATCCTTCAATGCGTTACGTTCTGATGATAGAGAATAAATCTGGTTATTTGCCTGATTGACCTGATTCTTCATCTCGGCATTCTCATTTGTCAGAGCCTCGTTGATGCGGTTAAGAGAGTCAACCTGCATGATGTAGTTGCGAAGAACCTGACGAAGAGTGTTAATCTCCTTCTTCAAGCGTGCTATCTCACGTGCGTCAGTTGACTTTGTGCGTTCAAGTTCCTCAAGGAGTTCCTGTGTGTGACGACGCTCTTCCTCTATCTGAGCTATGAGTGAATCGTTGCGTATCTGTTTCTGGAGTTCGCCGTACTGGGCATCGAAATCCTTGTACTGCTGTTCCATCTCCTGCTTATCAAGTTCAGCAAGTTCCTGCAACTGCTGTCGTTCTATATTTCCATCAATAAGCAGGTACGCCATAACACCGAGACCTACCACAAGTACTGCCACCACGGTGGCAAGAATAACAAGTTTTTTATCTTTCATTTCTTCTATTCTGTAAATAATGATGCAAAGATACGCTTTTTATGTGAAGAAATATTCCTTTCAAGTGTTAAATTTACTTGAATATTTTGTTTACCTTTGTGGCATCAAACATAAAACAGATTATTAACCAACAAACTTAAAAGACAATGGCAAACTCAGAAAAACAAAGCACGCCTCTCTTCACAGGTCGTCTCAAGTGGATAATCATTTCCGTGGTGGGAATACTCCTGTTCTCACTTTTCCTTGCTAAATCATGCACGGTTGTTGACTCAGGAGAGATTGGAATCAAGTTCCACAAATGGGACACATCGGAGGAAAAATACGGCGGTGTGGAA
>JAGCWG010000162.1 GCA_017961965.1 Bacteroidaceae bacterium
ATCAAACTCTTCACTGTAAATTCTTATATCTTTACCCTTCCATAAGGAAGAAGTGATTGTCTGTTCTCGGCCAGGCTCTCCTGCTTTATTCGTTTATTTCTTGAATTGACTTCGTCTTCAATCGGCTGCGCTCGGCATAGCTCAAGCAAGCTTGGCTCTGCACCCACTGGCACGATTGTTGACTTTAGACTTTATTTAGTATTGCTCATTTCCATGAGCCGTACTGCCTTGTCATATTGTTCGCAGTCTGTCAAAGATCGATTTCTTCTTGCTATCTTTCAGCACCTTAACCTCATCTCTTGTGTGAGCCTCAGTAGCGTTGCTTCCCGAAAGCGAGTGCAAAGGTACGGACTTTTGTGAAACTGGCAAGCGCCGGGCCGATATTTTTTATCAAAACATGCATTTTTCTCGCTTTTTAGACTATTTAAGACAATGCATTTCGCTTTACGAAAGCCTTTTGCAAGAATTTTGAGACACAAACGTCATTTTTTGAGACACGTCTGAAAACGTCATCCTAACGACAATTAAGACAATTATTGACAATTTCTTTTCAACACAGAGGGCACGGAGAGCACTAAGTCTTTATCACATCACGAATTATTATCCTCTGAATCCCGTGCAGTCCCTATGTTTTAGACACGTCATGACTTCGCTATGAGTCCGTAGTGACTCCGATTCCCCTTACCTGTCCCTTAGGTGTGCCTTAGGTGTCCCTTTGTTTTGTAAGGGAAATGAAGGGGAACGTAAGGGGAACATATGGTTCACCTAACAAGAGACACTTGTTTTACACTTTTTTACAGAGCGGCTTCCAACCGTACAGGTCGAAATTATTTGGATTTTAACATAGAAAGCGGAGCGACAACGAAGGCACAACGGAGTCATGACGGATGAACAACGTACAAGCATAGTAATATGTACTAAATAAGTTGACACTTTAGGACTACAAAAAGCGTCAACTTATTTAGTACACATCAGGGAGCCACTTCAAAGTTCATGTTTGAACTGAGAAATGGCTCCCTCACTAATATAACATCAAATACCTTTTCAAACAATTATTAGTTGTGGAACACAAGGTGTTCGCCTTCAGCATCAACCCCACTCTTGCTATCACGATTGACCTCACCTGAGAGCATCTTCTTTGAGAGTTCATTGAGAAGTTCCTTCTGGAGGGCACGCTTGACTGGTCGTGCGCCAAACTCTGGGTCAAAGCCAGCCTTGGCAATAGCACCTATTGCATTCTCTGTCACCTCCATCTCGATGTCGTTGTCACGCAACATCTTGATGACGGAATTAACCTGCAAGCGAACAATCTGACGTATCTCGTCCTCCTTCAATGGATGGAACATCATTATCTCGTCGATACGGTTGAGGAACTCAGGACGGATGGTCTGCTTCAACATAGCCATCACTTCGTCGTAAGCACCCTCGCCCTTCTCCATGATAAGATGTGAACCAAGGTTGGATGTCATGATTATGATGGTGTTCTTGAAGTTTACCACACGACCCTTGTTGTCTGTGAGTCGTCCGTCATCAAGCACCTGCAAGAGGATATTGAACACATCAGGATGCGCTTTCTCAATCTCATCGAACAAGACAACGGAGTATGGCTTACGACGTACAGCCTCCGTCAACTGTCCACCCTCATCATAGCCTACATATCCAGGAGGCGCACCGATGAGTCGGCTCACGCTATGCTTCTCCTGATACTCGCTCATATCGATACGAGTCATCATAGTCTCATCATCGAAGAGGTAGTCAGCAAGTGCCTTGGCAAGCTCTGTCTTACCAACTCCTGTCGTTCCGAGGAAGATGAAGCTACCGATAGGACGCTTAGGGTCCTGCAAGCCTGCACGGCTACGACGTACGGCGTCTGCTACTGCCTGTATTGCCTCGTCTTGACCGATGACACGCTTGTGGAGTTCATCCTCAAGGTTAAGCAACTTGGCACGCTCACTCTGCTGCATCTTGCTGACAGGTATGCCTGTCCAACGACTTACAACGTCAGCAATATCATCGCTTGTGACCTCTTCTTTTATCATAGCATCGCCACCCTGAGTAGCGTTAAGCTCTGTTTGAATCTTCTGTATCTCTTCCTCGAGAGCCTTTAGCTTACCATAACGTATCTCTGCAACACGTGCATAGTTGCCTTCACGCTCGGCACGGTCAGCCTCATACTTCAACTGCTCTATCTGCTGTTTGTTCTGCTGAATCTTATTGACGAGGTTACGTTCTGCCTGCCACTTACTATTGTATGACTGCTCCTCCTCCTTGAGGTTGGCAATCTCCTTGTTGAGTTCAGACAACTTCTGCTCGTCACCCTCACGCTTGATAGCCTCACGCTCAATCTCAAGTTGCTTGAGACGACGTGTAATCTCGTCAAGTTCTTCTGGGAGAGAATCACGTTCCATACGGAGTTTGGCAGCCGCTTCATCCATAAGGTCGATGGCCTTATCTGGAAGGAAACGCTCCGTGATGTAACGGTTTGAAAGCTCCACGGCAGCAATGATAGCCTCATCCTTGATACGTACCTTATGATGATTCTCATACCTCTCCTTCAGTCCTCGAAGGATGGAGATGGTAGAAAGCACGTCAGGTTCGTTAACCATGACTGTCTGGAATCGACGTTCGAGTGCCTTGTCCTTCTCGAAGTACTTCTGGTACTCGTCAAGCGTTGTAGCACCAATGCTCCTCAACTCGCCACGCGCAAGTGCTGGTTTGAGGATATTGGCAGCATCCATCGCACCCTCACTCTTTCCTGCACCCACAAGGGTATGAATCTCATCGATGAAGAGGATGATGTTGCCATCACTCTTGGTCACCTCGTTGATGACGCTCTTGAGTCGTTCCTCAAACTCACCCTTATACTTAGCACCTGCCACGAGAGCACCCATATCAAGTGAATAGAGCTGTTTGTCCTTGAGGTTGTCAGGTACGTCACCACGCAGAATTCTGTGTGCAAGACCTTCCACTATGGCTGTCTTACCCGTACCAGGTTCACCTATAAGTATAGGGTTGTTCTTGGTACGACGAGAGAGAATCTGAAGAATGCGTCGAATCTCGTCATCACGTCCGATGACAGGGTCGAGCTTTCCGGAACGTGCCTGCTCAATAAGGTTGGTAGCATACTTCTCAAGTGCCTGATACGTATCCTCACTTGATTGGCTGTTCACCTTCTGACCATTACGCAGTTCCTGAATAGCCATACGGAGAGCCTTCTCAGCGAAGCCCATATCCTTCATCATCTTGCTTACGTTTGAATCGACAAGCAATAGCGCAAGAATCATTGGTTCAAGACTGACGAACTCGTCGCCCATATCCTTGGAGAGGCTCACAGCCTTCTGCATCACCTCATTAGTTGCACGGTCGAGATAAGGTTCACCGCCACTGACCTTTGGTCGTGACATAGCCTCACTCATCACCAGATTCTGGAATGTCTGAGCATTGACACCCATCTTCTGGAAGATAAAGTTGGTTACATTTTCACCAACTTTAAGAACACCCGCCATCAAGTGTGCAGGCTCAATCATCTGCTGACCATTCTGCTGTACAAGATTCACCGCTTCCTGCAATGCCTCCTGTGCCTTGATTGTAAAGTTGTTGAAGTTCATAACTCTGTTGAATTAAAAATTAAAGTTAAAAATTAAAACGCTTGCCTTACGGAAGCCTTTCCGTTGTGTTCCTCAAAGAGTCCCTAACGAGTCCCTACTGAGTCAGTACCGAGTCTCTAACTCGCCTCACTCATTCTTCATGATGCAAGGCAACTCGTTCCTCGGTTCATTTTCCATTTCATCAACGCCCATGCCACAAACAAAACTTGTGTCAAAACGGCATAAACATCATCTTAAACGCTGATATTCACGCCATTTTGGCACAAACCCCATGACAAGATTGCAGAAAACAATTTGTTTTTTCTGTTTTTATCTTTCTTCTCTGCACGTTTCATGCAAAAAAAGTATATCTTTGCAAACGTAAAACAAAAGCACGTCGGATTATGACACAACTGAAGACTTTGCCAATCGGCATACAGGACTTTGAGAAGCTTCGTAAAGAATGTTTTCTTTACATAGATAAGACGGAACTTGTCTATAAGATGATTAAAGGATGTACATACAATATTCTCACACGCCCTCGTCGTTTTGGTAAGTCGTTGTTGATGTCCACTATCCATGCCGTGTTTGACGGTAAGCGTGAGTTGTTTGATGGTCTTGCCATAGCCGACAAAACAGACATGGACTGGGCAAAGCACCCTGTGCTTCATCTTGACTTCAATGCGGAAACGTATGACAGCAAGGAGAGACTTGAAGGAAAGTTGAACTGTTTCCTTTCACAACTAGAAAACTTGTATGGCAAAGATATAAATGAGAAAACATTAGGCACACGCTTTGAAGGAATCATCCAGCGTGCATACGAAAAGACAGGCAAGGGTGTCGTAATCCTCGTGGATGAATACGACAAACCGATGCTTCAGGCCATCACAAACGACGAGTTGCAAAATGAGTTCCGAGGGACATTGAAAGGATTCTATGGAGCACTCAAGAGCAAGGACGGTTGTATTCAGTTCGCACTTCTCACAGGTGTGACCAAGTTCGGCAAGGTGAGCGTGTTCAGCGACCTCAACAACCTTGAGGACATCTCCATGGATTATGAGTTCCACAACATCTGTGGAATGACGGAAGACGACATCGCCATAGCTCTCAAGGATTATGTCAAGGTTCTTGCCGATGCCAACAACATGACATTTGACGAGGCTGTACAGAAACTGAAAATGATGTATGACGGCTACCATTTTCACCAGAGAGGATGTGGAATATACAATCCGTTCAGCGTACTCAATACTCTAAAGAAAAAAGAGTTCGGCAGCTACTGGTTTGAAACGGGTACACCATCATATCTCGTAGAGTTGCTTCAGCGTGATGACTACAATCTTGAGGCTATGGCAAATGCAACAGCAGATGCCGACACACTCAACAGCATCGACTCTACATCCAAAGACCCGATACCGGTCATCTACCAGAGCGGTTATCTCACGATTAAGGGCTACGATAAGGAATTTCAAGAATACACTCTTGGATTTCCTAATGAGGAAGTCCGCATAGGTTTCACGAAGTATCTGCTCCCTTGGTACATCTCAAAGGATAAGAGCAAGTCTGCATTCGACTTGAAGAACTTTGTACAAGACTTACGCAATGGCAATACCGAACAGTTCGTAAAGCGTCTCAAGTCACTCTTTGCTGACACTCCATATATGCTCATAAAGGATTTGGAGAACCACTACCAGAATGTCATCTGGCTTATATGCAAGTTGGCTGGTACATACGTTCAGGCTGAGTACATGACGAGCGAAGGTCGTATAGACCTTGTACTCCAGACACCTAAGTATTGTTACGTCATGGAATTCAAGCTTGATGGCACAGCCGAGGAAGCACTTGCTCAAATTGAAGACAAGCACTACGCACTCCCATTCGAGTTGAATGGTCAAAAGATTATCCGCATCGGCATGAACTTCAGTAAGGAAACAAAGAATATAGAAAAAACAATAATTGGTTAATGGTCACCTCTTGACCTTTATCCTCCGTCGAGCAGGAGTCCTTCATCATATTTTGTCTATTCCTCTTATCAGTCTCTTATCGGTCCGCTGAAAATCTGTTACTTGTCTGCAAAATAGCAGAGGAACAACGGACTTACATCGGAGTCACATAAGTGTCATAGCCTTGGATGAGCAGATTGTCATTTTGCAATTAATGTTCAGCTTTAGAATTAGCGACCACTATGCAGAAAGCATCTTTGCACCCATGAA
>JAGCWG010000163.1 GCA_017961965.1 Bacteroidaceae bacterium
TAATAATGTTGCAGGAACGGAGTGGTTTTTGTTTTTTGACTATTTCGCTGGCTTTAATCCTGAGAAATGGAAGTTTGATGGGAAAAAAATTTATGACTACCAAGGGAGGAAATTTATGTACTATTTTACGGAAATCAAACCAACTTTTTTTGATTTGTCAAAGGTCGGTTCTCAAACTACGGGGCACTATCTTGTGAAGATGATAGAAAATCATTCTAATTTTTGGGTTTATAAGATAGAATCGGTAACAGATACAGAGATTTCTCTAATGGAAGAATGTGTTGACGAGCCATGGTTATTCCGTTTGTGTACAACAAAAAACAGTAACAATTCTTATGCAAAGTACAGAATTGTTACGTTGGATTCTAATCATGTAAACGAATTGGACGAGAAAACTCCAATTGTTAAGATTGCTAATGGAAAGGTTGTTTGTCTGTATGGGTGTGATGGGTGTCGTATCTCGTATGATAGTAAAGGCTTACAGTCTAAGAGATCTGGTATTTTATGTATAGAATCATATAATGGTTATACATTTGATATGCCTTCTGTCTCAGATTGGAAAACTTTGGCCTTTTATTTCGCAAAAGGTGGGAAAACATATAGTTTTACTATGACGAATGAGTGAACATCTTTTTAATAGTCATAGCTAAGTGAGGAACAATAAGGAGGTGTTAAAAACGGTCATACCATGCAGATGTGTTTTAGCGCCTCCTTTATTCTGCCCATATATCTCGCTCGGAAGATATGGGTGTAAATGTAGAGAGATATGGATGTCAGTCTAAACTACAGACTAACACCATCATGGGATATTCTGTTCAGAATGGCTATTACTCATTACTAATTGCTAATTACTCATTGACGGTCATTCGTCTTTTACCCTCTTTTTGTCAACTCGTATTTGCGAAATAAGTACGAAATATAATATGATTTCATCTTTAGTTCCCGCTTTTTGAATAAAAGAATATTTTTCTACGCAAATTCTTTGGTGGTCTTCAACAAATAATTATATTTGCAGTGTCAACAAAAAAGATTTGACAAAGGTGAACAAAGACAGTATTCTTAATATTATAAAAAGAATACATAAGGTTTCACCGACAATAATAAAGATATGACGGTCGAACAATAAGACCTGCGAGAAAAATAGAGATTATGTCAAACCTTAAAAACAGTCACAAAGGTGGCTGCCGAAACCAAATGTAAAACCGTTGTTTGCAATTAAACGTCATCCATGGTTAAGATAGACACATTGCAAGGAACAGAATATCAAATCAATTAACTAATTAAAACAACTTTGCATTCAGTAAATTCAACAGACAAAGAACAGACGAAAGGACATAACCTGTTTTTGAGTCATTCAGAATTGGATTCAGTTGGAAATCTCGCCACAGAGGCGACCACGATACGAATGCGAGGGTAGTCGCTCAGATTAAACACACGGAAGGGTGATTACGACAGATGATATCAAGAGGTTGAGGCTGACAATACAGGAATTAAAGAAGAATCACAACATGATGTTAAATACAACGACACCTTCATAGGAATTAAAAGATATACGGCACGCTATGCGTGGATCGAAAACGAAAGTCCAATAATGGATAACATCAAAAACGGGAAAAGAACATAAAAAACTGCCACAGGCAGTATTTTCATAATAGCCTTTCAAAAGAGAGTATCACTAATTATTTATCACCATGATGATTGGAAAAATAAGGGAACAATCATCAACATAAAAAAATGAGGCATGTTCTAAGACACTTAGGACATGCCTTTATTTTTCCAAAGCCCGTTAGTTTTTGTTGTTTGTCCGTCGTCAGTGTAAAATAATCCTCAATATATTTGGCAGTTATGCTAAATAATGTTTACCTTTGGCGCGAAGAAGAAACCTAAAGCTGTAGTGCATCTACAACTAACCTAATTTTTTTAATCATCTAACCAATTAACCAGACCTATGAGAGAATTTACTATGGGAACCATGGCAATGGCTGTTGCTATGTGTTCAGCGGTCGGTGTATCAGCACAGACGGTTGCGAATTCAAGTGATTATCTTGAAGCACGCAGTATTCCTGCACGTACATTGTTCTTCGACTTCAACGGAACGGGCGAACGTATGCCTAAGATTAACTGGGGCATCGACTGTGCATGGATTAGCGAGGCTAACATGCTGCAGGGACGTAACTACATGAATCTGTTCAACAACAACATCAGCCTCGTGCGTGTGTCTTTCCAGCCAACGTATGCGCTCAACGGCACGTCACTCAGCAACGACCACCTCGTTGACCTCAACGAGCGTCTGCGCATCGTGGACTTATTAGGTACTACACCTGGGGTATGTCTCAACAGCGACCCTAAGCCTATCAACGGAGGCGGATATACGGTTGCACCTATGTACTCCAACGGTGCGAACGCAACCAACTGGGTAAACCTCATGAAGGCTACAGGCAAGTATGTGGAGAGCCATGGCTATCCTGTCGTTAGTGTAGCTCCATTCAACGAGCCTGACTACGGTTGGGGACACGGAAGCAAGAATGACCTTAATAATATATGTCGTGCTGCAAGGAACGACTCATGGTTCAATGGCAAGCGACTGATGACTGGTAGTACGCTCAACTGTAGCGAGGCATGGGGATGGTTCAGCGCAACACAGACGTATGCCGACGAGGGTAACACCCATCAATTGGCTGGTACGTTTGCCGACTTCAAGTCTTTCTTCCAGCGTGTCAAGGCAGCAGGCAAGGTTGTGACAGAAGACGAACTCCACAACACCATGGAAGCAATGGTAGGTGCAAACTATGGTCTCAACAATGGTATATGGTGGGGAACAGCAGAGCACACACGTTCACAGTTCTGCCGTGCAAGCGATGGTAACGGCTATCGTCTTGCATACGCCGAGAATGATGATGCCTTCATGGCAGCCAGCGTCTATCGTAACACTCAGGACGGAGTGACAGAAGCCTTCGTCGGTGCAAGCGAACGTCAGGCAAAGCAGAGCAGCTTCGGTTTCGTGAGCCGTGACCGTGATGTATATTATGACGGCTACGGACCTACACGTGCTTACTTCGTTGATATGCCTGCCGACCCTAACGGCAGCTACGGAACAGCACTGCAGCGTAATGCTGAGGGTGTAATCAAGATTCAGAGTGGAGAAGACGTTCAGCCTTCACCTGTTGCAGGAACATGGCAGATAGTCAATGTGGCTAACGGTAAGGTACTCACAGGCGTGGGCAGCAACACATCAATCGGAGCATATAATGTCACGCTCACCACAAGTGTGGCAAACGATGTGCGTCAGGCATGGAAGGTACAACATCTGCCTCATAACAATGGTGGCGATTTCAGCTACGAGTATATCACTCTTGCCAATCAGAACCAACCTGCCACATTCTACCTTGACGACCTCGACTGGAGCTTTGACGAAGGTAAGCAGGTAATCATCTACCCTGGTGGCGGAAGCGGTTGCGAACAATGGTGGTTTGAATATGCTGGCAACGGAAGCTATTATATCCACAACCGTTACAGCAACCTAGTGCTTGACGGTGCTAACGGCTCAACTGTTGTACAACGCACTCTCACACGTGCTAACTCACAGAAGTGGAAGTTAGCAGACCCAAGCATCGTGGCTGACCGTACTGCTCCATCAACTCCTACGGGATTGTCTGCAACAGGACTCCTTGCTGCAATTAAGCTTACTTGGAATGCAAACAACAATTCTGACCTCAACGGCTACACAATACTCCGTGCCACATACGGACAAAATGACTGGAACACAATAGCACGTGCCGTGAAAGGTACTACATACGTGGATAACACAGCTGTTCAGGGTGTGCGTTACTCATATAAGATTAAGGCAATAGACAAGAGCAGTAACATCAGTTCTGCCTCATCTACAGTCAACGCCATCACAAACTGCAGTCAGGGACTCGTTGCAAGCTATTCATTCGACAACAACACGTCAGATGCAACAGCCAACATGATGGGTGCAGCTACCAACGCAAGCTATGCCAACGGACATAACGGCAAGGCTCTGTCATTCAACGGCAGCACATACGCCCTACTCCCTTACCAGATTGGCAATATGCAGGAAATGACTTTCTGCAGTTGGGTAAGATGGGACGGAGGTAACGCTTGGCAACGTATCTTCGACTTCGGTAATGGCGAGGATGCTTACTTCTTCCTCACTCCAAGCAACGTGAACGGCAAACTCACATTCGAGATTAAGGCTAACGGAACGGTTCAGACATTCAATGCCTCATCTGCTCTTGCAACAAATACATGGAAACATGTGGCTGTTACCATCAGAAGCGGCAGAGTAGTTGTGTATGTTGACGGACAAGCTGTCGTAAGCAGTTCAAACATCACTCTCCGTCCAAGCGACGTGGCAGGCGTGTGCAACTATCTCGGACGTAGCCAGTTCGTAGTTGACCCTATGTTCCGTGGACTTATCGACGATGTACGCATCTACAACTATGCTCTCTCACAGAGCGAGGTTCAGAGTGTGGCAGGAACAGGTGGCACAGGTTCATCAGCATCACCAGACAATCCTATTGATGTGACAAGCTATCTTGCCAATCCTGAGATTGTCAACAACGCCAATACTCACACTATGCCATCAGGCTGGAATCTATACGGTTCATTTGGTTCTGGCAATGGTCAGTACACCACATCTACAGGCAACACAATGCTTGAGGTATGGCACTACACACCATCACGCATGGCTTTCGACTACTATCAGCAGGTAAGAAATCTGCCAGAGGGCACTTACCGTCTCTCATGCGACATGCTTTATCGCAGAGGCGGTTCAAATCAGGTAGGACTCTATGCATACGTATCAAATCCTAACGGAGAAGTACACCAGCCAGCAACCAACTTTGACGGTCAGTTGCACAACTACTCTCTCACATTCTACGTAAATGCAAACTCATTCGTCAACCTTGGCGTCAAGCGTTTCGCTACATGCTCAGGCGACTGGTTTGCTGCCGACAATTTCCGTCTCGAATACCTCGGCAATACCACGTCTAATGTCCGTGTGCGTGATGACATACAGACAACTGAAGTAGATGCCGTTGATGTCGCAGAACCTACCGTAGTGGGCATCTATACAGCCGATGGCGTTAAGCTCAACGCTATGCAACGTGGTCTGAACATCATCCGTATGTCAGACGGCACAACACGTAAGATAGTGAGATAGCAAAACAATATGTGTTTTCATGAGCCAATGGTAATTGCATCGTCATTACCATTGGCTCTTTTTTATGTGCGCTCAGTCCGAAGAGCTTGTTCTTTGCTGTTTTCCGTTGGATAATCGTAATCAAAACAAATAGCGAGCAACTCTTCTGAGCTACTCGCTATTCCAATTTATGTTATTTGTGATGCTTCTTAATAGATTTTTTCAAGCGATTAGTTGTTCTCTGGACGGAGCTGACGAACAACCTCAGCAGTACGCCACATCTCTGAGTCGTGGAGAGCAGCAAGCTCCTTCTCAAGACCTACGCGGTAGTCTGGCTTAGAGTTTGCATCGATTGAAATCTCTGCCTCGTTACCTGACTTAACAGATGCGTAGAGCTTCTCAACAACAGGCTTGATGGCATCGTGGAAAGGACCCATCCAGTCGAGGGCACCACGCTGTGCTGTTGTAGAACAGTTAGCATACATCCAGTCCATACCCTTCTGAGCGAAGAGTGGCATGAGTGACTGAGTAAGCTCCTCAACTGTCTCGTTGAATGCCTCAGATGGTGTGTGTCCGTTCTCACGGAGAACCTCATACTGTGCAAGGAGAAGTCCCTGAATAGCACCCATGAGTGAACCACGCTCACCTGTGAGGTCAGATGTAGCCTCACGCTGGAAAGTAGTCTCGAAGAGGTAACCAGAACCGATACCGATACCGAGAGCAAGAGTACGATCAAGTGCCTTGCCTGTAGCATCGTTGTAAACTGCGTATGAAGAGTTAAGACCACGACCCTCGAGGAACATAGTACGGAGAGATGTACCTGAACCCTTAGGTGCAACCATGATTACGTCAATATCCTTAGCAGGAACGCAACCTGTGCGGTCGCTCCATGTGATTGCGAATCCGTGTGAGAAGTAGAGAGCCTTACCTGGAGTAAGATACTTCTTGAGTGTTGGCCATACTGACATTACGGCAGCATCTGAAAGAAGACA
>JAGCWG010000164.1 GCA_017961965.1 Bacteroidaceae bacterium
CCGCATACCATCCAGAGGAGCTTGTTCTCCTTCTTTGTCTTTGCCACGTCTGGGATGAGCAACTCTGGTGTCTTAGTGTTAGGTGCAGAAGAGAAGCCGCCGACGTAGGCAAACTTGTCCATGTTGCCAAGTCCGAAGTTGAGTGACTGTCCTCCACCCATAGAGAGACCTGCCACTGCACGATGTTCACGGTCTGTGTATGTGCTGTATTTACCCTCGATGAATGGGATGAGGTCGTCGATGAGGTCACGCTCAAAGATTTCAAATCCCTTTGTCTTCTCAGGGCTGAAGATGTTGCCTGATGCGCTGTCGTCAGCAAGGGCACGGCCGTTAGGCATGACGATAATCATCTGTGTTGCCTTCTTCTGTGCGATGAGGTTGTCCAAGATGATGTTTGGAGTGCCAAGCATCCATTCCTTGTGGTCGCCACCGATACCGTGGAGGAGGTAGAGTACAGGGTACTTCTTCGTCTTGTCGTACTTAGGTGGAAGGTAGATTGTTGCCTTGCGAGTTGTACCTACGGTCTTTGACTTGTACTCAACCTCTTCGATTGTTCCGTGGTCTATGCCAGCAGTCTCCTTGTCAAATCCCTCTGGAGCGGCAACGTACGTGTTGAAGTCACATTCAATCTTTGGCATACCCGGCATCATGCCGATTTGTGGTTCTTGTGCAAAGGCACAGCATGATACCAAAGCAACAAAGACTGTTACGAATAGTTTTTTCATGATTTGTTTAATTGTTTTAATGTATTAAGTTAAATAAGTCATTTTCCCCTAAGATACGGAATATCCGAAAAGGTTTAAGATGGCTTGACAATCGTGTCATCAGATATAAGGATTCTCACGATAATCAGATTTGATTCCCATGTCTTTTTCGAGGTATCATTTGAAATAGTAGAGAACGTCAATATCGTTCATGGCTTCTTCTACTGGTATTTCGTGAGCGATATTGTAAACAGTCCATGCACCATGCTCTTTGCGCATCATCAACTGAACCCTTTGTCCCTTTCCACCGTTTGTTACATTTACATCAACATATCCGTCAGTCTTGCTTCCGACAAATGAATATGTGATGTTCCACTTTACGTTTTCGGCATGGTCGGACATAAGCCAGAGGTACTTGATTTTGTCAAGATTCTCTAATTGTTTGCCACTGTCGGCTTTAGTGCGTACCTTTGTCATGAACTCCTTGAAGTCCTTGCTGAGGTATTTGTCGATTGAAGCATCGCTGTAGAGTGCATCCTTGCTATGTGTGTAGATATTCTTTACGGCAGACCTTATCTCGTCATCAACAATTTTGTAGTCAAAATATTCTTTGATAAGTTCGGCTTTACTCTTTTCGATGTATATGTCTTCATGGAAAATTGTTTCTTCGGGATACAAGGAAGATACGACTGTCAGTTTACCTCCTTTATATTTGGTCTTGAGAGTTAATCTGTCAATGTTTCCTGGAGTAACATCCCATAATTGATAACCAGCCTTGCGGGCATCTTCAAATGATGTATAATCCACGCTTATTGGAACATTACAGAATTTGTTTACGTCTGGCTTTACAGAGAAGTTTAACTCAAAATCCTCTTTGTCAGTATAGGTGATATCTTCCATCTTGCAGACGGTATAGCCCCAAGAATGTCCGCTTTCGCCCATTTCCTCAAACTGCATATATGGGGCAAAGAAATATCCTTTTACTTCTTTCTGTGAACGTATGAGCATAATGACAGCGTCCTTCCTTGCTTCATGATGCGTGTCACCATAATAGTAATTGTCGTATAGGAAGTAGGTCGTGTCACATTTTTCTGTGACATCTGTCTCCTGTGCCAGGGAGTCTGTCTGTTCATTTGATGAAGGATTGCTCTTGTTGTTGTTACAAGAAAACATCAACATTATAGTTGATATGAAAAGAGTTGATAATGTTTTTGTTTTCATCGTTTTTTAGTTATGTGTATTAGTTTTTGAGAATGTTTTGTCTTTCAATCGTGTGCAAAGTTAAAGAAAAATATTTACATTTGCATAATAATCAAAAATAATCGACAATATGAAGAAGGTAATCGTTTCACTGGCATTGGTCATGGCATCCATGGCTGCCAATGCACAGACATATACTAATGAGTATCCTAAGGATATACAGAAGCTGGCACAGAAGTGGGTGAATAAAGGGGAGTGGCGTAATGGCTTCACCAAGGCTGTCCCTGCTCCTACGGTCAATCTTGTGGAGTTCTATATCCAGTATCATCGCAATCCTGAGGAGTGGAAGGCTCTCTTCAACTGGTTGCAGACGCATGACCTCCTTGCCGTTCCTGCTGGTAGGATTCCTATTGAGGGAACAGACCTCGTAGTGAGTGTGGAGGATAGCGAGAACTGGTGTAGTCAGGATGACCTGAAGGTAGGAAAGGGTACGGAGAGTCATCGCAAGAAGATTGACTTCATGTATGTCGTTCGTGGTACTGAAGGCTTTGCCCGTCTTGACCATGAGACATCTGTTGCCAATCCTTTCAATACGGACAAGGACCGTTGTGACTATAAGTTTGATGCCGACAGACTTGAACAGTTCACGTCCATCCCTGGCACATTCAACATCATGTTCCCATGTGACTGGCACGTGGCAAAGATAAAGACCAAGGAGG
>JAGCWG010000165.1 GCA_017961965.1 Bacteroidaceae bacterium
ACCCAGAATTTACGTGTATGGAACTTTATGTTAGCTACAAGGATTACAACTGGATGATGACATTCACAGAGCAGTTGCTCGAAAAGATATGTATTGCTGTAAACGGCACTACAGAGGTCAAGATTGGCGATAACATTGTTTCATTCAAGGCTCCTTATCGTCGTCTCCCAATTCTTGAGGCTATCAAGGAGAAGACAGGTTACGACCTTGAGAAGATGACTGAAGAGGAGATGCGTGAAGCTGCAAAGAAGTGTGGCGTAGAGGTTGATGACACTATGGGTCGTGGTAAGCTTATCGACGAAATCTTTGGTGAGACTTGTGAGGGCACATTCATCCAGCCAACATTCATCACAGACTACCCAGTAGAGATGTCACCACTCACGAAGATGCACCGCAGCAAGCCAGGACTTACTGAGCGTTTCGAGCTTATGGTTAATGGTAAGGAACTTGCAAATGCATACTCTGAGCTTAATGACCCAATCGATCAGGAAGAGCGTTTCATCGAGCAGATGAAGCTTGCTGACAAGGGTGATGACGAGGCAATGGTAATCGACCATGACTTCCTCCACGCTCTCCAGTACGGTATGCCTCCAACATCAGGTATCGGTATCGGTATTGACCGTCTTGCCATTCTCATGACAGGACAGCCAACAATTCAGGAGGTGCTTCTCTTCCCTACTATGAAGCCAGAGGTAAAGGCTCCAAAGGATGCTGTAAGCAAGTATGTTGAGGTAGGCTTCAGCGAGGACATTGTTCCTGTACTCCAGAAGGCTGGTTACAACCTTGTCGAGTCACTTGCAGGAGCAAATGCTCAGAAGGTTCAGCAGCAGATTGGTGAAATCATCAAGAAATACAAGCTTGACATACAGAAGCCATCGGTAGATGATTTGACAAAGATAATTTCAAAGTTATAAGCCCCCTAACCCCCGAAGGGGGCAGCCATCCGGAATATACATATATGTAGTTCAGATGGATGCAATCGGGGAAAACAACTATTAACGCCATCCACCCCCAGTTACGGATGGCCGCCGAAGGAGTAACAAGTTGTAAGTTATGAGTTATGAGCAGACGTTTTAACTTTTAATTTTTAACTTATAACTTTTAACTCCAACGGTCGGGGGGGCTATTATGAAATTTACAAATACAGGCAGAGTAGCAGTACTTGGTGGAGGCAGTTGGGCAACTGCAATTGCAAAGATACTGTTGCATCATGAAGAAAGCATAAACTGGTATATGCGCCGAGATGACAGAATCGAAGAATTCAAGCGTCTCGGTCATAACCCTGCTTATCTGACAGGTCTGCATTTTGATGTAGATAGAATCAATTTCTCAAGTGACATAAACGAAGTAGTGAAGAACTCAGACACTCTCGTATTTGTCACACCATCACCTTATCTCAAGAGCCATCTCAAGAAACTCAAGACAAGTATGCGCGAGAAACTTGTGGTGACAGCCATCAAGGGTATCGTTGCTGATGAGGGATGTACTGTAAGTCGTTTCTTTGAAAAGATTTATGGTGTGCCAGAGGAGCAGGTATGTACTATAGGTGGACCTTCTCATGCAGAGGAAGTTGCTCTTGACCGTCTCTGTTATCTCACGGTAGGTTGTCGTGACCTTGACAATGCACAGGTTGTAGCAGACCTCTTGACAAATAAATTTGTCAAAACATCTGTCTCAACAGATATAGAAGGCATCGAATACAGTTCTGTTCTCAAGAACGTGTATGCTATCTGTGCAGGTATCTGTCACGGATTGAAGTGTGGTGACAACTTCCAAGCTGTGCTTGTTGCAAATGCTCTTCAGGAAATGGAGCGTTTCCTTACAGCAGTACAGCCAGAGGACAGACGTGTCATCAATACTGCCTACATGGGAGACCTTCTCGTGACGATGTACTCTAACTTCTCACGTAACCGTGTATTCGGTACGATGATTGGTCAGGGCTATTCCGTTAAGTCTGCCCAGCTTGAGATGGAGATGATTGCTGAGGGTTACTACGGCACAGAGTGTATGAAGCAGATTAACAAGATTTATCACGTTAATATGCCTATCCTCGATGCCGTGTATAACATCCTCTACGAGAAGATAAATCCTCAGGTAGAGATAAAGATACTCAGCGATTCGTTTAGATAATTTTAGTTTGTAAGTTTTTTAGTTTGTAAGTTTTTTTGTTCTTGCGGATATGTGTTTATGAAGCATAATCCATAGAAACTAAAAAACTCAAAACTCACGAACTTAAAAACTTACAAACTCAAAAACTTAAGAACTTAAGAACTTACAAACTCAAAAACTTACAAACTCAAGAACTTAAAAACTTAAAATATCAATAAATCATTATGAAACTTAATATTTCTGCAGCAAGCCAGTTCTTGGCTGCTGGTGCTGTTGAGGTACTTGAGCCTCAGGTAAAGAGCGCACAGGCTGCTCTTGAAAATGCTACATGTCCAGGTAATGATTTCCTTGGTTGGCTTCACCTCCCAAGCTCAATCACACCAGAGTTCATCGCTGAGATTAACGCTACAGCAAAGACTCTTCAGGAAAATTGCGAAGCAGTCGTAGTTGCAGGTATCGGTGGTTCTTACCTCGGTGCACGCATGGTCATCGACTCTCTCTCAAGCTCATTCGGTTGGCTTCAGCCATCAAATATGCCACGCATCCTTTTTGCTGGTAATAACATCGGTGAGGATTACCTCTCAGAGCTTATCGACTACCTCAAGGGCGTTAAGTTCGGTGTAATCAACATCTCTAAGTCTGGTACTACTACTGAGACTGCCATCACATTCCGTCTTCTAAAGAAGATGTGTGAGGAGCAGCGCGGTAAGGAAGTGGCAAAGAAGGTTATCGTTGCCGTTACAGACGCAAAGAAGGGTGCTGCACGCACTACTGCAGACAAGGAAGGCTACAAGTCATTCATCATCCCTGACAACGTAGGTGGACGTTTCTCAGTACTCACTCCAGTAGGTCTTCTCCCAATTGCAGTAGCAGGATTCGACATCGCAGCTCTCGTTAAGGGTGCTCAGGACATGGAGAAGGAATGCGACATCAACGCGCCATTCGCTGCTAACCCAGCTGCTGTTTATGCTGCTGTACGTAATGCAATCTACCAGAGCGGTAAGAAGATTGAGATTCTCTGCAACTATCAGCCAAAGCTTCACAACTTCGGTGAGTGGTGGAAGCAGCTCTATGGCGAGTCTGAGGGTAAGGACGGTAAGGGTATCTTCCCAGCAGCTGTTGACCTCACTACAGACCTTCACTCTATGGGCCAGTGGATTCAGGATGGTGAGCGTACTATCTTCGAGACAGTCATCTCTGTTGAGAAGCCAAATACTAAGCTCGAAGTTCCATCTGATGAGGAGAACCTTGACGGTCTTAACTTCCTCGCTGGCAAGCGCATTGACGAGGTGAACAAGATGGCAGAACTTGGTACACAGCTCGCACACGTTGACGGTGGCGTTCCAAACATCAAGGTATCTATCGAGAAACTTGATGAGTACAACCTCGGTCAGCTCATCTACTTCTTCGAGAAAGCTTGTGGTATCTCAGGTCTTATCCTTGGAGTTAACCCATTCAACCAGCCAGGCGTAGAGGCATACAAGAAGAACATGATTGCACTCCTCAACAAGCCAGGCTACGAGAAGGAGAGCGAAGCTATCCGTGCAAAGTTGAAGTAATATCCTATCATCATTAGGAATATATAA
>JAGCWG010000166.1 GCA_017961965.1 Bacteroidaceae bacterium
AACGGCAGGGCTATGTTCGTGGTGGCTGGTGCTCCAGCCTGTGCCGACGACCTCAAGAATGAGGGCATCGAGCACTTCATCCACGTTAAGGTGAACCAGCTTGAGACACTCCGATTGTTTAACGAAAAATTAGGTATCAAATAATAACTCTATGGCAAGAAAATATTACAAAAACGTAAACATCTTCTCTGGCATGGAGAAGAAAGATGGTGCCGCTTGGCAACAGGCTAACGACATACAGTATGTGTGGAAGACCCCTGAGCATATACAGGTAAAACCAGCTTACACCCGTGAAGACCTCGAGGGCATGGAGCATCTCGACTTCGTGGCAGGCATACCGCCTTATCTGCGTGGTCCTTACTCTATGATGTACCCTTTCCGTCCTTGGACCATCCGTCAGTATGCAGGTTTCTCTACGGCTGAGGAGTCTAACGCCTTCTATCGCCGCAACCTCGCCTCTGGTCAGAAAGGTCTCTCTGTAGCATTCGACCTCCCTACCCACCGTGGTTACGACCCTGACAACCTGCGAGTAGTGGGCGATGTGGGTAAGGCTGGTGTATCTATCTGTTCGGTCGAGAACATGAAAGTGCTCTTCGATGGCATACCTCTTAATAAGATGTCTGTTTCTATGACTATGAACGGTGCCGTACTGCCTATCATGGCGTTCTACATCGTGGCAGGTTTGGAGCAGGGAGCCAAACTCGAAGAGATGGCTGGTACCATTCAGAATGATATCCTAAAGGAGTTTATGGTGCGTAACACCTATATTTACCCACCAGCATTCTCCATGAAGATTATCGCAGATATCTTCGAGTACACCTCTCAGAACATGCCTAAGTTCAACTCCATCTCCATCTCAGGCTACCACATGCAGGAGGCTGGTGCTACGGCAGACATCGAACTCGCCTACACCCTTGCTGACGGACTGGAGTATCTGCGTGCAGGCGTAAATGCTGGCATCGACATCGATGCTTTTGCCCCTCGCCTCTCCTTCTTCTGGGCTATAGGCACCAACCACTTCATGGAGATTGCCAAGATGCGTGCTGGCCGTCTGTTGTGGGCTAAGATTGTCAAGAGCTTCGGAGCAAAGAATCCTAAGTCACTTGCACTCCGTACCCACTCACAGACATCAGGATGGTCACTCACGGAGCAGGACCCATTCAACAACGTAGGTCGTACATGTATCGAGGCTATGGCTGCCGTACTCGGACACACACAGTCACTCCATACCAACGCACTCGACGAGGCTATCGCCCTCCCTACCGACTTCTCTGCACGTATCGCACGTAACACACAGATATACATTCAGAACGAGACAAAGGTATGTAAGCAGATTGACCCTTGGGCAGGTTCATACTACGTTGAGACTCTCACAAATGAACTCGTTCACAAGGCATGGGAACACATACAGGAAATCGAGAAGCTCGGCGGTATGGCTAAGGCTATCGAGACAGGACTTCCTAAGATGCGTATTGAGGAAGCCGCTGCACGTACTCAGGCGCGTATCGACTCAGGTACACAGACCATCGTGGGTACGAACAAGTATCGTCTTGACCACGAGGACCCACTCGACATCCTCGAGGTGGATAACACAGCCGTACGTCTCCAGCAGGAGGCAAACCTCAAGGAACTCAGGGCAAACCGTGACGAGGCAGCGTGCAAGGCAGCCCTCGCAGAAATCACGAAGTGTGTACAGGAGTTCCAGGATGGCAAGAAGTCAGAGAACAACCTCCTCGACCTTGCAGTCAAGGCTGCAGGTCTCCGTTGTACTCTCGGTGAGATATCAGACGCTTGCGAGACAGTCGTAGGACGTTACAAAGCAATAATCAGAACAATAAGCAACGTGTATAGTTCAGAATCCAAGTCAGACAAAGACTTTGAACTTGCCTGCCAGATGACAGAGCAGTTCGCCCAGAAGAACGGTCGCCGTCCACGTATCATGATTGCCAAGATGGGACAGGATGGTCACGACCGTGGTGCAAAGGTATGTGCAACAGGCTATGCCGACTGCGGTATGGACGTGGATATGGGACCTCTGTTCCAGACACCAGCCGAGTCAGCACGTCAGGCAGTAGAGAACGACGTGAACGTGCTTGGTGTCAGCTCACTTGCAGCAGGTCACAAGACACTCGTGCCACAGGTTATCGAAGAGCTCCGCAAGCTTGGTCGTGAGGACATCCTCGTCATAGCAGGAGGTGTAATCCCAGCTCAGGACTATGACTTCCTCTACAAGGCAGGTGTTGCTGCCATCTTCGGTCCTGGTACAAGCGTAGCCAAGGCATGCGTCGAAATCATGAAGATTCTGAACGAGGACTAACGATAAGTTTCTTAAAACAGGAAATAGTATAACAAACAAAAAAAAGGGTTAGGCGCAAGATGAGTGCCTAACCCTTTTTATTATTTTATTCACGACTTACTTCAGTCCACGATTGCGGAGCAAAGCGTCAATCTTTGGCTCGCTACCACGGAAGTTCTTATACATCGTCATACCGTCGTCTATGCCTCCAGGAGTGAGGACATACTTACGGAATCGTTCTGCCATCTCAGGATTAAAGATGTCGCCTGTCTCCTTGAAAGCCTCAAATCCATCGGCATCAAGTACCTCTGCCCAGATGTAGCTGTAGTAGCCAGCCGTGTAGCCTCCACCCATGGTATGGCTGAAATTTGTGATACGGTAGCGAGGCTGTATCTGACGTGGAATACCTCTCTCGGCAAGCACCTTCTCCTCAAACTTGATAGCGTCAAAGTCCGCAGGCACTTCTGTAAGCACATGAAGATCCATATCAACGTATGATGCTGCAAGATACTCTACGGTAGCAAAGCCCTGCCCGTACTTACTACTCTCCTCTATCTTCTTAACGAGGCTCTCAGGAATGGTCTTGCCGGTCTTGTAATGCTTAGCATAAATGGCAAGCACCTCTGGCTCAAAAGCCCAATGCTCGTTAATCTGTGAAGGCAACTCCACAAAGTCACGTTCAACGCCTCCCACTCCTCGGTAATGTACGTCACGCAGGAACGAATGGAGTGCATGACCGAACTCATGGAACATAGTAGTCACATTGTCGATAGACTGAAGAGCTGGTGCATCTGCGCTTGCAGGAGTCATGCTACACACATTCACAACAACTGGTTCGATGCGCTTGCCGTTCTTGTAGGTCTGTCCGCGGAACGACGTACACCAAGCACCTGCACGCTTGCCGTCACGTGGGTAGTAGTCATTGTAGAATATGGCAAGGCGAGTGCCGTCCTTGTCCTTCACTTCCCACGCCTGCGCTGTCTTCTCGTATGAAGGCACATCGTCTGTAACCTCCTCGAATGTGAGACCGTACAGCTTGTTCGCAACATAGAATATACCCTTCAACACGTTGTTAATCTCAAGATACTCCGAAGCTTCGTTTTCATCGAAGTTGAACTTACGCTGACGGGCACGCTCTGAGTAGTAGCGGTAATCCCATCCCTCAGGTTCGCACGCAAGACCATCCTTACGCATCTCCTCACGTATGTCGTCAAGCTCTGCATTGGCTGCCTTGACGGCAGGAGTCCATATCTGGTCAAGAAGAGCATAGACAGCCTCAGGTGTCTTAGCCATACGTGTATCGAGAATCTGCGAAGCACAATTCTTGAAGCCCATCAACTTAGCACGTTCAAGACGTAGCGTGACGAGCTGGCGACAGATGTCCCTATTGTCATGTTCGCCACCCTTAGTGCCACGGTTAGAGTAGGCATCATACACCTTACGGCGAAGTTCACGATTAGAGCAGTACTGAAGCACAGGGTTACATGAAGAACGTTGCATGTTAAACATCCAGTGACCTTCCAACCCATTATCCTTAGCCATCTGAGCGGCACGGTCGATATTTGCCTGTGAAAGACCTGCGAGGTCACTCAACTTATCCACTACTACGAACGTA
>JAGCWG010000167.1 GCA_017961965.1 Bacteroidaceae bacterium
CAACTCAAAATGACAAATTCATACAAAGAATACGATTGTGCTATTATTTGTTTCGTATTTTCTTGGCGTTTTCAAGTCATTTATTGATATTTGCAAATGATATTTGACTAAAGGCTTTTTCTATTTATAGTTCAACTATAAATAACGACCAATAAATCATGATTGAGTTTTTTAAACTAACCAGTATATCTAACTAATTTAACTAATCTTATGAAGAAAAAATTACTTTTCTTGTTAGCATCGGCAACGATGTGTGCAGGTGCTTCTGCTGTAGAATGGCAACAGCCAATTCCAGAGCATCAGGCAATCAGTTTTGGTGATACGGTTTATCTCTATAACCGTGATGCCAAAGGTTTCTTTGTGGGTGGAAATGCATATAACACTCATGGTTCAATAGGTCCAAAGGGATACAAGTGCATACTTGAAGAGACTGCAGATGGTATCACTATCTCAAACATGGTGGAGGACAAGGATAACCAAATGTTCTATGTGTTCTGCGAGAATCAGGTTCACGAGCCATACGTTGACTTCAACAACAATGGTGACATCTACTGGAACTTCGTAGATCAGGGTGACGGTTCTTACCTCCTGTACAACAATTGTACTACAAATGCTGGTATGCCACTTGGAGTGGATACATCAAAGGACAACCTTACTCTCCTTCTGTTCACAGACCCTGAGTTTAAAGAGGCAAACTACATTAATTGGCAGTTTGTTTCAAAGGAAGCATACGCTAAATATTTTGCGGCAGCCGAAATCTATAGTGCAGCTACTACTCTTGGTGGAAAGATAGAAGAGGCAACAAACCTTGGTGTAAACGAAGAAGCTATTAATGCTGCCAAGGCTGTCTATGACAATACTTCCTCCACTCTTGATGAGTTGAATCAAGCAGGTAAGACGCTTCAAGGCTTTATCAACGATTTCAAGGAGCATGCAGCAACTCCTGACGAACCACAGGATTTGACTGATAAGTATATTCCAGATGCTGACTTCGAATTGAATCAGGGTGCTGGTGTATGGCAGCGTACCCATAGTGCACAGAACTATCAGACTTCAGGTACAGCAGGTAAGTTAGGTGATGAGACTGTATTCCTTGAGGCTTGGAACGGTTCAGCATTCTCAGGAAAGCAATACGTTCAGATAACAGACCTTCCAAACGGAGTTTATCAGTTCTTCCTATCTGCTGCCACAAACGGAGGTAACGGAAGCTATATCTACGCTGGAACAGACTCTGTAGAAGTTACTTCTGGCGAGATGACAGAGTACTTCGTATTCACTCGTGTATCTGACGGCAACCTTGAAGTAGGTTTCGACATGCCAAAGGCTATCCAGAACTGGGTAGGTATTGATAATGCCAAACTCCTCTACCTCGGTAACACAGTTCCTTCATACGCTTATTGGGTAGAGAAGAACATCGAGAAGTCAATCAACCCAGAAGAGGAGGATATCTTCGCTCAGACATCTTTGGTTAATACATTCTCAGGACTTAGAAATACTGACTTGTCAAAATTCACTACAGTTGACGAAATTCTTGCCTTCAGCGAACAGTTTGATGCTACATTGGCATCCCTCAAGGCAAATATTGCTGCTTACAAAACATTCTACGATTTGTATGTAGAGATTAATGATCTTCAAACTATCGGATATCAGGGTGATGCAGCAGACGAACTCTACGACTCATATCAGGAAGGTGAGATTTATGAAATATTTGAAAGCAAGAACCTCTCAACAGAGGAAATGCTTGCTAAGTGCGAGGAAATAAGCAAGGCTGTTGAAAACGTTAAGAAAAATTGTCTTGCTCCAGGTATGACATGTACTAACCTTCTCGTTAATCCTAACTTCACAAACCGTGTTGAGGGATGGAATCACGACACAAGCTTGGGTGACCCTGCATGGGGTGGTTTGAGCTCTAACCCTAATGTAGAACGCTGGAACGACAACTTCGACTTCTATCAGGTAGTAAATGGTGTTCCAAATGGTGTTTACGAGCTTACTGTTCAGGCATTCTACCGTCCAACAGGTGATACTAAGACATCATACGATAACTTCAACAGCGAGACAAAGGATGACATCCTTGCTCAGATTTACGTAAACTCTTCAGAAGCACCTATCAAGAACATCGCTGAGCATACTTATACAGAGAACCTTGAGAACAACTGTACTCAGGTTTCTGATGATCCTGCATTGTACTGTCCAAATGGTATGAACTCTGCTTCAGTTGCATTCTCTAAGGGTGACTATGTAAATAAGGTTAAGGGTGTTGTTGTTGATGGTGTTCTTAAGGTTGGTATAAAGTCACAGGGTACTATTTCTGGTCGTTGGACACTTTGGGACAACTTCACACTTAAGTATATCGGTAAAGACTTTGAGACAGTACAGAATGCTATTGATGAGTATGAGGATGAATGCAATAAGTATTCTAATGCTGACATGAAGATAACAGCAGCTCTCAGAAAAGAAGTTGATACTAAGTATGCTGCAGCTAAGGGTGCAACAGATGGTGAATCTGCATTCAACGCACTCATCGAATTCGTAAAGACACTTGATGCAGCTAAGGAAAGTGAAGAGGCTTACAATAACCTCTTATCTTACAATGAAAAGGTTGCAAATCTTATTGATGAACCATTGACAGACAACAAAGATGTCTTGGAAACTGCAAATCGTTTCTATCAGGACATCGAAGCAGGAATTAACGATGGTACATTCACTACAGAGGAAGCTATCGCTAAGATTGAGGAAGCAAAAGCAATGTGCGCTAAGCTTCGCATTCCAAACTATGCTGGTGCTTCAGAGGATAATGCAATACCATTCACTTCTGTAATCGAAAATCCATCATTTGAGGATAAAGATGGTAACGCTTCACTCGACGGATGGTTAAATGAAGGAGATCTCAAGATGCAGACTCAGACAAATACTTCATTCAGCAAGACTGGTAACGTATATTGCGAGAGATGGCATGCATCTGGTAATATTAACCTCCACCAGACAATAACACAGCTTCCTGAAGGTTATTACATCCTTACCGTAGATGCATTCTGCGAGGCTGAGGAAGCCGTTATCTTCGCTGGTGACAAGGAGATTCCATTCTCTAACAAGACTAATTCTACAAACCTCACTACTGAGGAGATTGTTGTAAAGGTTGAGGACGGTACACTTGACTTTGGTGTAAGAGTAAATCTTACTGGTAGCACATGGGTATGTGTTGATAACTTCACACTTTCATACATTGGCACAGAGGCTCCTACAACTGGTGTCAAGGCTATCGCAGACGATGCTAACATAGATGCTACAGCATCAGAGTTCTTCTCTGTATCTGGTACACGCACTAACGCTCTCCAGAAGGGTATCAACATCGTCAAGATGACTAACGGTACAGTCAAGAAGGTTATCGTTAAGTAATAAGACATTAATTCTTATTATATAATTGTGGTTAATTAGAGCTTCATCCATGAGGATGAAGCTCTTTTTTTATTTGACATTAATAGATAATAAGTGTCATAGTAAAATGAATAAACTATAATTTTGTGTTTTTATTATTACACTATAACTGCTTAATAATACGTTAAAAATAGTATAGTGTACCACTCTTATAGTACACTATGTAAAATATTTTTACACACTTGTGTAAAATATTTTTACAACCATACA
>JAGCWG010000168.1 GCA_017961965.1 Bacteroidaceae bacterium
CAGTTATAGAATGCATTTTCTCCAATACTTGTTACGCCGTCCGAAATGGTGACATATTCCAAACTATTACAGCCATAAAATACTGCTTTAGCAATAGTTGTTACGCTACCTGGAATGTCAATGGATGTTAAACCTTTACAGCCGAAGAATGCTTCTTTTCCAATAGTTGTTACACCATTCTGAATGATAACAGAAGCTAAAGCTTCACATCCATAAAATACTCGTTCCTCTAAAGTTGTTACGCTACTTGGAATTTCAATTGCTGTTAAATTTTTACAATTGCGGAATGCTCCTTTTCCAATAGTTTTCATACTACTTGGAATGTCAACCGATTTTAATTCTTCATTCTCTGAGAAAGCGTATGCGCCAATGGATATTATGGCATATCCGTTGACTTCTGCAGGTATAGAATACTCAGAACATTCTTCTTCGTAGCCAGTTACTTCTGCGGTCTTGTCCTGTTCGCTTAGGATGTTGAAATAGATTCCGCCTTTCTCAAAGTCGTAACACCATCCGCATAGGGATGCTGACATAGTTAAGAAAAATAATAAAAGTCTTAAATTTTTCATAATTTGATAATTTTTGGTGTTTTGTTTTTGCCTCTTGTTCTCAATACGTAGGGTATATTGTGTAAAAAGGCAATGCAAAAGTACGAATAATCAAATTATGTTCCAAGAGTTATGGGCGCATTTTTTTCTTTTATTGATGAAGGATAATGATAAATGGCATTTGAATATGTCCTGTAATGATGAAAAATGTTGAGTTTACGGGTTACAGGTTACGTTTTTTGTGTAGTTAACACGTTAACAAGTTAACCTTTGAAGTATTATGTTTTATAGTGATGCTTGCTTTATTGTCAATTATTGATTTTCGTACTTTGAAAATTGATGAACAAGAGATTCTAAATTAAAGGTAGCACTTTGTCTTTGATATAAAAAGACAAAGTGCTCTAAAAAAGGTAGCCTTAAGGGTGTTATTACTCTAAAATAAAACTAAGCTCCTCAAAAACAATAACCAAATGTCATTCCAAAAGAATGACTCTTTAATCCAAATTGTTTAGAGCTTTCACTCATTGCATGTTTATAATTAAATCCGATAACATAATGGTTTGAGAGTGTTGCATCTACACCAAGTTGCAAACCTATATCGAAACGCTTTAATGCATCCAAGTGATATGCTCCATTATTGTAATCTTTTAAGCAATTCCATTTTTCTGAAGTATTACCATTTGAAATAACGTCATCTTGTACAGAAGAAATTGCATATCTGAAATATGTACCAATATTTGGTGTTAAAACTAAAGCATTGGAAAACTTCAAGTCTATGCCGAATTTCAAAGGAACTTCTAAAGAGATAACATTAGTATTAACTTCTGGGAAATCAGTTACGCTTTGTCCCATGTTATTAACATACGGACTCATGACCGAGAACTTTCCTCCGTATTGGAAGATATTAATTCCTGAGGTCAGATTAATTCCATGATAAATATTATATTTCACATCTCCTCCGACTTCAAAACCAAGTTTGTTTTCTCTGTCATAGATTTGGTATTTGTCGCCTCCAATTAATCCAGATGTGGCTATACCTGCATGTATGCCGAATTTAATGTTCTGCGCATTTGCATTAAGACAAAATGTGGAAATACATATAATAGCTACAAATATTTTTTTCATATTGTAAAATTGGTGATATTATAACACAAAATTATCTTACGGCCTTTAATTCAACTCTAATGATTTGTGCTTTTTCGTCTAAGCACTTTGGTATCATATATTGACCTAATTTCTCTATAATCTGCTTGCCATCTTCACCATGTTCTGAGGTCATATCAGTCCATGCGTAAATATGCCCAACAACCATATCTCCATTTATTTTTCCAATAATAATGCTAAAACCATCTTTTACATTATTTTCAAAAATGTATCTAGGTGGGCAGTCAACTACAACGTCTTGTCCATAAGCTCCCTTTATTAAATATGATATATTCTTCAAGCGTGTATCAAAATAATAGAATCTATGTGGGTCGTTTTTCCATCCATACCACATTTTTTTACGACAATGCATCTTTACCCAAACTCTGTCACCTGTCATATAAGTATCAAGATATACCTTTTTACCACTTTTAGGACTATACACAGAGCTATTTACAGGGTATGTTCCTGCTGCTAAAGTATGATTTGCATTAATGCTTGCAAGCCTTGCAACAGATTCTGGAACGTTATTTTTAAGGTTAATATTCATGATTTGATTACCTACCAAATATTTTCCCTTAGCATTTCCTATAAATGATTTAACATTATCTCCATCAGGGACGTACAAAGATAAATCTGTTGAGTCAATAGTATTTGAAATCAGCACACCATTATATTTGGCTTTGTATTGCTCATATTTGCTGGCAAAATCCGCTTCATTGTATGCATTTTCGCCAATAATTTCAAGTTCAGAATCGGCATCAATAGCTACGTTATGTAGAGATTTTATACCATAGTTGTTGACTAGTTTTAGTCTCTCGTCGTCACCAAGATTAGAAAGGCGATCTTCAAACTTGTTCAAAGCTGTGTAATCTCTGAATTTGAGAACTTTTTCTTCACCAATTCCTGCACGCGTCTGAGAGGCATTGATTTTTCCATCACTAAGTGTAACAACGGCGATTCCATTTTCATCAAACTCTTCTGATACAGAATCAATAAACTCGTCATTACTGCAACCAACCATTACGGTTGCACAAAAAATAAACAATAACTTTTTCATTTATAACTTCTGATTAATTGTTAATACATACTTATGACGGAGAAGAATTTAAATCCCCTTATGTGATTTTTCATTTTTTTTCATTTCAACCAATCAAAATCATAACGGCTATAGCCAGCCACACAGCCATAACCTCCTTGTATGTTGCTATATGTCATAAAACTAAAAGCAAGACCATGTGAAGCAAAATCATTATTACAAATATTGTTAAAAGAATGAAGCATCAAATAAAATTCCTTTGATAGAGTAAATAGTTGTGGGCAATATGCTTTTATCCACCTTTGTTTAAGAGTACAAAAACGAATAGTTGTTTTATTATTTTTAAAAGAGCTATCGTCGAATATATACATATTGTGGTAATATTCGTTTTCTGTACCAAAATTGAAATTGATATCCAGATTATTGTTAAATAGTGGTTCTACACTTGTCTCTGCTTCCATATATTCTTTTTTTGCAATGGAATCATCGCCAAATGCTAATCCTGCCAATCTAATAGCATAATAATTACTTTCGTTATTATCTTCAATAAGGATACGAGTTCTAACATATTGATTGCCTTTGTAGAAAATGCTATCAAGCGAGGCTGTTTGAATTTCTCGGGGATAAGGGATGATTGTTTGTCCACATACCTCATGATAATCCGTGGCATTCGCAATAATACGTATTGTATCACCATAAGAGTGTTTGCCTTTAGCACAAAACTTTTTAACCTTAACCCCATTTATATTAGTGTCGTTACGTAAGAACACAAAATCGTTTCTGTTATTTGTTGTGCACATAACATTTGTCGAATTCAATTCCGTATTTCCTCCAGTAATAGGTAAACTTGCCGACACATAAATGTCGATGGAATCACCTTTTGTAGGAAATGCATAAACAACAAGACGACTATTATCATTTAATTGATCAAGGTCGATACTATCCCCACATGATAACAGGCAAATAGACAAGACTATATATACAAATAACTTCATATTGTTTTAGAATTTAACAGTATAACTTATAGATGGTATGATTGGTACAAATCCTTTTGATTTTGCAGAGAAACTTCCATCCTCGTTATGTTTTAGTTGTACATACATTGTATTAAGATGGCAATAAGCATTATATATGCTCACATTCCATATACGTTCCTTGCCTTTTTTTGTATAATGCTTAAAATTCATTCCTATATCAAGCCTATGATATGCAGGAAGCTTAAAATTGTTTGGTTCTGTATATACATATCCATTTTCAATATTTTCAGATTCGTCAGGCATTTGTGGCATTGGTATGCATGACGTTGGCAATGTGAATTTGTTTCCGTCATGAAATGTCCATACTGTATAAAGAGAAATATTATTATTGAAATTGTAATTGAAAGCAATATTAATTTTGTGTCTATTGTCAAATTGGTCATAGAACCATTTATTACACAATTCAGGGAAAAAGCGTTCACTCCAAGATAATGTGTATGCTAAGGACGCAGACATTTTATTTGACTTGAATTCAGCATCAAGTTCAACACCCCAAGAACGCCCTTTACCTTCTGTTATATGTTTATCCCAGCATGCTGCAGATGGCTGTATTCCCATCCACTTGTTATATTGAAGGATATTAGATGTCTTCTTGTAATATCCTTCCATAGAAATTGTCAATTTTTTCCCAAATGTAGAATATATTCCTGCAGACACTTGTTTTGACTTTGTTGGAGGTATCTTTGCTGTTGTTGGAATCCAGAAATCCATTGGCATCTCAAGAAAAGAAGATGCAATACGATGAATGCTTTGCGACATATTCGTATATGACATCTTAAATGACAGATTGTCTTTTACCTGAACCTTAAAGGCAATACGTGGGTCGAAAATATTATAGAAATGTTTCTCTACAACAAAATTTGTATAGCTGCAACCAACGTTCATGGACATGGTTGATGTTAGTCTCATCTCATCCTCGAAATATACAGAACATTCATTTGAAGCAGTTTTATTTATTATCTCATTATTTAAGGAATCTGCAGAACCATCTGGATTGTTAAAAAAGAAAGACTGTGTTATTGTTTGAGGATTGAATATGTGGTTGAGGTAACCTAAACCGAAGTGTACTGTATGAAACGTTGAAGGTTTCCATGTGAAATCTGTTTTCACCCCCATATCATATAAACGTGTTCTATTCTTGTTAATGTCAAGACTATTACGAAATACTATGTTGTTATCGGCATGATATGCGTCCTCCTCATCATAATTGTGCAAGGAATGGCTGTAAGTAAATACACCTGCAATTGTTTCTGTCAATTTCCCAGAATGTAAATTCATACCAATTGTGGCATTAAAATTTCCCCACTTGAATTCATTTTTAGTGTTTGTTACATATGAAGACCATGTGCTATTATCCTCTATACTATAACAATCATTTCCTGAATATACACTAAGCCACAAAGAACCATCACCTTTCATTCTATGTGTAATTTTGGCATTTATGTCATGAAATGCATAACCGTATGAATATTTTTCGCCGTCTTCATTTGATGAATTCAGCAATGAGCATGTAGGTTTCAGAAGTAAATCTATCCAACTACGGCGCATGGCAACACAAAATGAAGTTCGTTCTTTCCATAGCGGACCTTCAACAAGTAATCTGCCGTCTATCATTCCGAATGATAGCAGTCCCCTTACATTCTGCATGTTTCCGTCCTTTGTCCTAATGTCTGTTATGGAAGATACCCTTCCACTATATCTTGCAGGGAAGCCACTCTTATAGAAATCAACATTTTTAATTATGTCTGTGTTAAATGAAGAAAACAATCCTAAGGAGTGGTTTGTTTGATATAATGATGAACCATCAAGTAAAAACATATTTTCATCACAGTTACCACCATGAACAAATAATCCAGATGCAAGTTCCACACCTGTTGATACTCCTGATGTTCTTTGAAGAGTTTTTATTAAGTCCGGACTACTCAAAAGTGAGAATTCACGATTCAAGTCATTATGTGTCAATGTTTTTTTTCCAGTCTGTGTGGTCAACAATGGTGAATTCATATCCCCTGTCACCATTACTTCAGGAAGCTCTATTTCATTTGTCATGACAAAGTCTCTACGCATATTGCCAGATAAATCAATATCAGCAATAATTGTTTTACATCCGAAACAAGTAATTTTCAGCTTATGATGTCCTTCTGAAAGAAACATGCTATACCATCCTCTTTCATCAGTTAAAATACCACTCTGAGTTTCCATGTCATATATTGAAACATTTATCAGTGGTTCTCTATCACCATCGACAATGGTGCCGTTTACAATATATTCATTCTTTGAGTTTTTCTTGCAAGCCTTTAGTAATACGTTGTTTTTACGTCTTTTGTATTTTATCGGAGTGTTCTTAAATATACTTTCCAAGGCTTTGTCTGCAGACAATCCGACAAAAGAAGAGTCGCTGTATATGTTCTCAATATCCAAAGACGAATCATAGACAAAAAACAAGTCATGTTTTTTCTGTATTATGTCCATAGCTTGACGTATTGATATGTTTTGAGCACATATCAATAGTGGAAACACAAACAGTAAAATGAAAATATTTGACTTTCTCATCATTTGCAAATCTTTATATCCAAGGTCTGTTCAAGTGCTTCTATAGCTGTCTCTAACGATTCTGCCTGAATATCACCAGACACGTATTTGGTCGTGTCGTTTGCGGTCAGTTTGCAATTATAGTAAGACGATAACTTACTCAAGGCAGAATTTATCGGTTCGTTTTCAAAATGGAACACGACGGTACTATCTGCCTTCTTTTCATGTATTGTATCACCGCTTAACTCGGAATTATGACTGGCAAAGTTTTCTTTGCCGTAGTTTACAAGAAGGAATGAAGCAAAAACAAGAACAAACACAGCAGATACAGAGGCTGCTACAAGCAAGCGTTTTGACATGATAGATGTGTGATCTGTCATTTTACGAAACTGCTTAAGTTTCTTCTCTGTGTCTATTCTACCCTCTTTATAGTGTTTTGCAATAAATTGCAATTCATTTTCATTAAGACCTTTCATATTATATTTTTTATATACGACTGTGAAATATATGATTACCCTTATTCGTGAATCAAAAAAACAAATACATATATATTTCTTTCGCCTTATTTCTCAAAATTGAATATGCCTTTCCTATTTGTGCTTCCACCGTTTTGACTGATATACCAAGTTTGTCTGCAATCTCTTGATATTTCATGTTGTCACGTTTGCACATTAAAAGAATGTTCTTGCATGCTGGGGGAAGTTTGTCTATTTGTTTCCACAGTCGTGCTTCTCGTTCGCATATTTCCCGTATGTCGTCAATATTATCGTCTATCACATCTGGAATCTCCATGTCGTACATAGAATATCCTTTTACCTTTTGAAAGTCTATGCATGCATTACGAATCATAAGATACATATAGCGGTCTGGATGCATAATAGTGTGCGTGGAATCGTTTTTTTCAGCAAGTTTTACGAATTGTTCCATTACAATGTCTTCCGCAATATCTATATCATCAACATAGTGTAGTGCATACACACACAAAGCATTATAGTTGTCTCTGAAAAGTTTATCTAAATTCATCAATGGTTATTTGTTTATACAATGACGAGCAAATACGTGTTTACCCTTATGCTCAGAATTAAAAACTCATGATTATGGATTGTGTACAATAATCAGTAAAATATCATTGTCTTGTTCTTTAAAAATATTGTTAGTAATGAAAAGGATGCAAATTTACGATTTTTCAACGATATTAATTGTTTGCTTTTATTGAATTATCTTCTGTCTTATTGTGATGCTTGCTCTATGTCAATTTCTGCTCCTTTTTTGGTCTGTTTCGCATTCTGGATGCAAGTATTCAGCGGTCATATAAATACGATAAGCCTGCCATTCGTGAATACGCATCCAATTGTCCTTTGAAATCGCTCAGGAATGGGCGTTTTTTTGTACGCGTAGAAAAATTTCGACCTGTACGGTTGGAAGCCGCTCTGTAAAAAAGTGTGAAACAAGTGTCTCTTGTTAGGTGAACCATATG
>JAGCWG010000169.1 GCA_017961965.1 Bacteroidaceae bacterium
AGCAACTCTACGAGATATGATGGTGTACCCGTTTCAAACCAGTAGCTGCCGAACTCTTTTTTCTTTAGAGTATTGAGTACGCTGAACGGATTGTATATTCCACATCCTCTCTGGTGAAAGTGGTAGCCGTCGTACATTAGTTTCAGTTTCTGTACTGCCTCGTCAAATGTCATGTCGTTGACATCGGCAAGAACCTTGACATAACCCTTGAGGGTTATGGCGATGTCGTCTTCCGTCATTCCACAGATGTTATGGAACTCATAATCCATAGAGATGTCCTCGAGGTTGTTAAGATCGCTGAACACGCTGACCTTGCCGAACTTGGTCACACCTGTAAGGAGTGCGAATTTGATACACCCGTCCTTACTCTTGAGTGCTCCATAGAATCCTTTCAATGTGCCACGGAACTCATTCTGTAGTTTCTCATTGCCGATGGCCTGGAGCATCGGCTTGTCGTATTCATCCACGAGGATGACTACGCCCTTGCCTGTCTTGTCGTATGCATACTGGATGACATTCTCAAATCTCATGCCGAATGGGAGGTCTTTTCTTTCACAATCATATTCCTTTTCCCAAACTGAGAGAGACTCATCAAGTTTTTTCTCAAGCACTTCCTTTGCATCATACTTGTTTGTGTTCAGGTCGAGGTGAAGCACAGGATGCATTGCCCAGTCCATGTCCGTCTTGTCAGCGATGGCAAGACCATCGAAGAGTTCACGTTTACCGTCAAATATGGCATGGATGGTTGACATCAACAACGACTTACCGAAACGACGAGGACGGGAAAGAAAGTAGTATCTTCCTCCCTTAATCATCTTGTATATGAGTTCTGTCTTGTCAATGTAAAGATACCCGTCTTTACGAAGACTTTCAAAGTCCTGTATGCCGATAGGCAAGTTCATGAGTTGTGTCATAATCCTTTGTATTAATGATTACTGCGCAAAGATACAATTTACCATGATAAGTACAAAACAAAAGTATCGTTAATTGACGTATTTATTATCTCGTAGGCATAAATTATAAACTTGTAATTTGTGATTAAAAAATTATTCCATATATTTGCCTAACATTTAACCAAACAACACAAGTATGAAGAAAATACTAACATTTATCGCTATTCTTGTTGCTGCTTCTACTAACATCTATGCAGCAAAGAAAGATGTTAAGAAGACAGACCGTGAAGTATGGGTGGACATCATGTATCAGATGGCTGAACCTGTAATGAAGAATATGGCTGAGGGTAAGCTTCAGCAGGTAATGGACACTACTAACGGATGCAAGAACCTTGAGCTGTCTCCTACTTGGGACAATCGTAACAAGAAGGTTGCATACATGGAAGCCTTCGGACGTCTCCTTGCTGGTCTTGCTCCTTGGCTTAACCTCCCTGATGATGATACTCCAGAGAGTGCAAAGCGTAAGCAACTGCGTGAATGGACACGTAAGGCTATCATCAATGCCGTTGACCCAAAGAGCCCAGACCGTCTTGGATGGGAAAGCGGTGGTCAGACTCTCGTTGATGGTGCATACGTGGTAGAAGGTCTCTATCGTGGCTACGACTCACTCTGGGTACCACTTCCACAGGAGACAAAGAATCTTTACATCAAGGAGATAAAGGGTCTTCGTCGTTATGACCCTCCATATACAAACTGGTTCCTCTTCGTAGGCATGGAGGAGAGCTTCCTTATGTACGTAGGTGCTGACTATGATGCATTCCGTATCAAGACAGCCATGAGTAAGGTAGAAGAGTGGTATATCGGTGATGGTATCTATAGTGACGGTCCTTCATTTGCATTCGACTACTACAACTCATTCGTTATCCAGCCAATGTACCTTGAGTGTCTTGAGATGATTTCTGCTCGTCAGGGTGGTAACTCATACCTTATCCGTGCAAAGGATGGCAAGCGTAACTCTGCCAACAACCGCGTGAAGGAAGTGCGCAAGCGTATGCAGAAGTGGAGCGTCATCCTTGAGCGTTTCATATCTCCAGAGGGTACTTTCCCAGTAGTTGGTCGTAGTATCCCTTACCGTATGGCAGTTCTCCAGCCACTTGCACAGCTTGCGTGGCGCAAACAGTTGCCACAGGAACTTCACAATGGACAGGTACGTGCAGCACTTACAGCCGTTGCCAACCGTATGTTCTATGGACAGGTGGAAAATCCATCAAAGAAAGCATCTCCACTGTCTCGTAACTATAACAAGGGTGGATTCCTCACAATCGGTTTCGTCGGTTCACATCCTAATGTAGCTGACTGGTACACAAACAATGGTTCCCTCTATATGACTTCACTCGCTTTCATGCCACTCGGACTTCCTGCAACCGATCCATTCTGGACAGATCCTGCTGAGAAGTGGACAAGCAAGAAAGCATGGGAAGGTGACGACTTCCCTAAGGACCACAAGTGGGACATCAACAAGGAAATACTTTATTGGGAATAAACATTGGGAATCTCCCAATCTCTAATCTTAAATTTATGCCTTCGGAACAAAATCTATCCGGAGGCATAA
>JAGCWG010000170.1 GCA_017961965.1 Bacteroidaceae bacterium
ACTGCATGACAAAAAAATACGAGTGAAGAAATTTTTCGCTAAGGCTCAACAAGCTAAAGCAAGTTCGTCGCTGAAGCTCATCAAGCAGAAGCAAGTCATGTAGCCAAGCGCAGCGTTTATTTTATTCGCTGAAGCTCATCAAGCTGAAGCAAGTCGTCGAACTCACGTTAACTTTCAACGCTTGAGTAGGCGAACTTGCCTTAGTTGGATTTATAATTTTGGAGATGAGACAAATTAACAAACTTTGCCGTGATTATGCAGGATTTTTCAGTAAAAGACCGTATTTTAAGTGTCAGAAACACGTTTATGTTACATTGTAAAAACTTTATGTTACAAATCATAAAGGGTTATTTATGGATTTGACTTATCTTTGCACTCGGAAATTATAGCAGGTGCCGCTTATAAACGACAATCTCTATTTTTTCAATAGCCCAGCAAGCTAAAGCAAGTGCCTTCCTTCGAGGAAACACTCGCAATTAGAAGCGGTAACTGCTCTGTAAGCTACAAACCATAAAAATTATTCGCTAACGCAAATCAGAGTACTAACCACATCTTTTAGGAATAAACATACATGAATTTTGCCTCGTGTGAGGAACTCTCACGTTGCTGTTAGGAATCTACGCACGTCAGTCATTTAGCTGATACGCACTATTTCCCCTCTGCGAGCAATAGATTGTAAAAAATAATGTATATTCACACGGATTGGAATTATATTTCAATAACCATAAACATAAACTAAAACCAACGAAAGTATGAAATTTAAAAATCTACTCAGTTTAAGTGTTATGCTGTCTTGCGGTTTGGTGACTCAGGCACAGCAAGTTGTTTTTCAAGAGCCTTTTGATGCAGAGCAGACAAAGGGCGCAACAGATGTTGCTTACTATGAGTTCATCAACCAGGAAACAGGTGATGACTGGAAGATCAGTGACGGCGGTTTCAAGGGAAAGGCTCTTTCTCTGAATAACGACGCTGGTACAACCAATGATAATGCTACATGGCGTCGTGCCATTAAGTTCCGTAACCTTCCTCTTCAGGAGGGCAAGAGCTATCGCCTCACATACTATCTCAAGGGTGACGTATCAAGTGCAAAGGCAAGAGTTTCTTTGATGCAGGGTGTTGAGAATGCTGACATCCCAGTAGGTTCACAGGTTGACATCACAAACCTCAGCTCAGATTACACCAAGTATTCACACGTGTACTACTTCAAGAGCAAGGCTGATCAGGACGCAGAGTACGACAAGCAGTGCGCAAGCAAGGCAGAGTATGATGCTTCTAACAAGGACAAGTACTTCGCTTCTTTCAATATCTATAACCCAGGTGAATTCTTCCTTGATGAGGTAACTCTTGAAGAGGCTGCTATTGCAGGTGCTGTTTATAATGGCAATGTTATCTGCGTGGATCTCGGTCATCCAACAAATGCAGCATCTCTTGCTTCACAGAAGCCATCAGGCAACTATCTGCTTGACAATAGTGCAGCAACAGTAACTGTAGATGGCAAGGCTGCAGATATCGAGACTGTCGAGCTTCGTAAGGATGGCAAGCTCTATATCTTCCTTGTTGACGACCTTAGTGGCAATGAGGTTAAGGTTACATTCAAGAACCCTGAAGGCCTTATCAAGTGTAACGACGGCTTCGAACTTACAGAGTTCACAGAGATCGCAGACAAGAATGATAAGTTCAATGAGGATGGTGGTATTGCTTCTGATCTTTATGAAGAGCCAGTACTTGTGTCTACAACACCACTTGACGGTTCATTCGCACTCGAGTCTAATGATCTCAAGACCATTACTCTTACTTTCGACAGGAAGGTGTATACTGAAGGTGAAAATGCTCCAAAGGCAACTTTGTCAACAGGTGCAGAGCTTACTCTGAAGACCACAGAAGAGACATCAAATACTCTCACATTCGAGTACAATGGTTCAGAACTTCCAAAGGGTACACACTCTATTAAGATTGAGAATATTGTAAGTGATCAGTCAACTCCTATAGTTGACCCTATCGTTCTCACATACGAAATCGGTAAGATTAGTCTTGCAAAGACTGAATATACACTTCTTTCTGACAACAAGACTGTTACTGCCGAGGAAGGTGGTATTCCTGATGGTTGGAAGTTAACACTTGAGAAGGATGGTGTAGCTGAAGAGCATAATGGCGGAAGTGGATCTCGTGGCTTCCTCTATACAAACTCTAACGTACAGTCTGCTGTATATATGCGTAACTGGGAGGGTAATGCAGTCCTCACTTCATCTCCTGTAAAGATTCAGAAGGGTGATGTTGAACTTCGTGCTTACACCGCAGGTTGGGGTACTGGAGGTTCCTTCAAGATGACTCTTAAGAATGCTGCAGGTGAAGAGGTGCTCTCTAAGTCAATCTCTATAAATACAGTACTCGAGAAGAATCGTCAGGGTAATTTCCAGGCTGACCCATTCCGCTTTACTTCTGATGGTGGCGAATACACATTTAGCATTGAGCTTGAGGGTTCTTCTAATGAGCTCCTCTGTGCAGGCTTCGAGGTATATTCATACAAGGAGAGTGCAGGTGATAAGGTTGAGAGCGAGGTTATCCTCAGTGAGACATTCGCTTCTTGTGGTGGCAATATGCCAGCTGAAGGCTCTGGTTGGATTGTTTACGAGAACAACAACCCACTCGCTGCTGGTAGCGGCCGTAGTGGTACTTCTGGTATCCTTAATCTTGGTACTGGTGGCATGGCAGCTGCATTCTTCGCTCGTGAGTGTGGTACTAACGATGCTGCAAATATGCGCTTCACATACGGTGAGCAAGAAGGTGGTCCTAAGCTCGAACTGAAAGCGGGTACATACGAGATTTCATACAAGACCGCAACATGGAATGATGAGGGTGGTAATGCCAACGGTACAAGTAAGGTATTCTTCCAACTTGTTGACGCAAACACAGGTAATGCGGTTATAACCAAGGAGCATGTAAACAGCACTGATGCAAACTATAAGAATGGTGCTAACAGTTATCCAAATGTAGAGGCAGATAAGGTTTCATTCAGCTTCTCAAACG
>JAGCWG010000171.1 GCA_017961965.1 Bacteroidaceae bacterium
CCATACTTACTTCCCTTCATCTCAAGCGATGCTGTTGACTGAGGAATGAAATAGCGTCCGCTTATACCTTGAAGTGTCTTATTGAAACGCTTACTCTTTGGGTCGTTGGCATTATGGTCGCTCCATCCCTTTGCCTTTGTCCAAACTGTCTTGCGGAAGCCAGAAGTGACGGTATATATATCCACAAAACCGACTCCGCTTCCACCAAACCTTGTCTGGAGCATATCACGAAGGTCTTCCGTGAGGATGTCACCTTCAATATAGGAATCGCCATAATAGGCAATACGCACAGGACGTTCCTTGACTTCAGAGAGAGCCGCATAGAACTTGTCCATCTCACGATCTCCATTATCGTTGTCAGCAAAATCCTCTATACCCGTCATTCCCTCTGGAATGGAATCAACATATACAGGCTTATTTACCTTTACGGCTGTAGAGTCAAACTTATCAACCTCTATGCCCTGTGCCTCGTCGGCTTTCATTTCAGCAAGGATGTTACCCTCACTGTCCCTGCGCTCAATGTCGCTCAGGATATTTATTCGGCGCAGTTCCTTGTCACCCACTGTGATGTGAGGCAAGAAGAACATTGCCAAGAGAACCACAATCACTAACGCCGTAGTGATAAAAGGTTTCCAGATGTTTTTATTCATTTCTTTTCGTTAAGTTCTGGATAGGATATACGTGTGTGATATACTATCTTCAGTTTCTCCTTGAAAACTTCTTTTGCTGTTGCAATATCCTTAAAGGTTATCGCACATTCGTTAAAGTAACCTTCGTTCTTCTGACCGTCAATAATCTTGTCAACAAGGTTACTGATACTTTCTTCTGTATATTCTGTCAAGCTACGTGAAGCAGCCTCAACCGCATCAGCCATCATGAGGATTGCTTGCTCCTTCGTACTTGGGTTAGGTCCCGGATATGTGAATAATGAAGCGTCTGGTTCTTCACCAGGATGCTCATTTTTCCAGGTGATGTAGAAATACTTTGTCTTGCTTATACCATGATGAGTCGTGATGAAACTCTTGATTACAGCAGGAAGATTATACTTGTCTGCAAGTGCAAGTCCATTTTCAATATGGTCAATAATCACCTCTGCACTACGTTCAGAAGTAAGATGACTATGTGGGTTGCTGCCTCGCTGGTTCTCCGTAAAGAATACAGGTCGTTCAAGCTTACCAATATCGTGATAAAGGGCTGCCGTACGCACAAGCTGTGCACGTGCTCCAATCTTCTTTGCCACCTCACTTGACAGGTTTGCCACCTGCATGGAGTGCTGGAAAGTACCAGGAGCAATCTCAGACATCTTCTGAAGAAGTTCGTTATTGATATTTGAAAGCTCCACGAGCGTAACGTCAGAGATGAATCCGAACGTCTTTTCGAGGATGTAGAGCAACGGATAGGTAAAGAGGAGGAGCACTCCATTTATCACCATATATATAAGATAGCTCCTGCTCAAGTCAGCACTATCATTCTGAATGAATGTGGTTGACGTGTAAACAACAAAATACGTGAGCGTGATGATTACCGCTGTACGTATAATCTGTGAGCGTTGTGATAGTTCCCTGAGCGTCTGTATTGCCACCATACCAGATGTAAGCTGCATAATCACGAACTCATATTGTTCCTTGAGGAATGATGAAATAATGATAATCATCACACAATGGAACATGAATGCTGTACGGCTGTCCATAAAGACACGTATGATGATAGGCACCATACAGCATGGAAGAATCATTATATGGTAGAAACTGTGTGACACCATCCATCCTGCAATACTACAGAACAATGTGATAGTAGCAAACAGGAGTATTCCAGGACCAAGCTTGTCAAAGTAATCCGTACGGAAGAGATTGAGGAAGCTCACAAGGATAAGCATCATGAAGAACACAAGCGTCACCTGTCCGAAGAAACTGAAACTGAGTATTGTCGAAGTGTCCTTGTGCTGCTTGTTTGCCTCACGCTTGAGTGACTCGATAATTGCAGCTTTGTACTTATCCACAATCTCGCCTCGGTCAATAATCTTCTGTCCGCTCTCCACCATACCTATGGCTCCAGAGACATCACGCAGACGGTCGGCAAGTTCAGCATTGGTTTTCTCAACATCTGAGAAGATATTCGGCTGTATAACATCCGACAAGTTGAAGTGCTGCAAGACAAGTCGCGAAAACTTGGCTGTATCTACTGCCATAAGATACTCGTAAGCGGTACGAGGCGTGAACACAGATTGAAGTGGAACAATTCGTGCATTCCTCTTTTCCACGATACGTATCACACGCTTGCCGTCAAGCACAAGATTGTCATACTCCTCCGTAGCTATGATTCCACGACTATATATGGAGTCAATCTTGTTGTTGATGTATTTGATGTACATCATGGAGTTAGGTCCTGACCATTCCTGTCGCTTGGTACCGACAAGACGTTTCTGCATCTTGCCTTTCATTCCTTCGTCCATCTTGTAGTAAGGAACGATGGTACGCTTGACGCTATCCTGTTCATGACGCATGACGGAGTCGCTCTTGTATATAGGGAAACTGAAAGGTGCTATGACCTGCTTGGAGAACCAAGGCTTGTTTACCTCATACACATAGTCAACCGTCTCACTACGTGGCATGAAGTACACGATAATGAGTGTGGAAAGCAGAACAAGCAGACCTTGGAAAATCTGCTTGCCATGCTCCTTGCGCTTCAACTTGAAATTCTTTACCATACGTTTTTATAATGTCAAATTTCAAATCCGTAATTTTTTGAAACGAAAATTTAGAAAATTAAAGAAAATTTCTTTACCGATATGCCGCCAAGCGGCCAATTAGAAAAACAAAAGAAAACATGTTTTTACCTGTTTTTTATTTGTTTTTATCGGTTTTTTCTTCGTCCGCACCTATGGTGCGATTTCCTACTAAGATTTGAAAATAATTTTCTTAATTTTCGTTCTAAAAAAAGACGTTACTCTTTGAGCAGGAATGCCTTGAAGTCGGCAAAATCCTTGCTCATAGGTATTGACTGCTTCTTGCCCTTCATGAATGCCTGAAGCTTAGCAGGAATCTCGATGTCTTCACCAAGAATCTTGTCAACAGTATCCTTGAACTTAGCTGGGTGAGCTGTCTCAAGGAAGAAACCTGTTTCGCCAGCCTTCAATCCTTCGTCAAGTGCACGATAGCCACAAGCTCCATGTGGGTCGCATACATAACCTGTCTCTGCCTTTACCTGCTTGATTGTCTCTGCAATCTGAGCATCTGAATATGTAGCACCTGAGATGTCAGCACATATTGCCTTATGATCCTTCTTATAGAGGTCATAGATACGAGCAAAGTTAGATGGGTCGCCCACATCCATTGCATTGGCTATTGTCTGTACAGATGGCTTTGGATTGTACTCGCCCGTCTGGAGATACTTGTAGAAGATGTCATTTGCATTATTTGCTGCAATGAATCGCTTGATTGGAAGTCCCATCTTCTTGCCAAAGAGTGCTGAACAGATGTTACCAAAGTTACCTGAAGGAACGCAAGCCACGAGCTGGTCAGCCTTACCAATCTTCTTCATCTGTGCATAAGCATAGAAATAGTAGAATGACTGTGGAAGGAAACGAGCCACGTTGATTGAGTTGGCTGAAGTCAACTTCATGTGGGCGTTGAGGTCAGCATCCATAAATGCTGACTTTACGAGTGCCTGACAATCGTCAAACACGCCATCCACCTCAATGGCTGTAATGTTCTGTCCGAGTGTCGTGAACTGGCACTCCTGAATTGGGCTTACCTTACCCTTTGGATAGAGTACATAGACATGAATACCATCTACTCCGAGGAATCCGTTTGCAACAGCTGAACCAGTGTCACCTGAAGTGGCAACAAGCACATTGACCTGTCCCTTGCCTTCCTTCTTGAGGAAATACTGGAGGAGACGAGCCATGAAACGTGCACCCACATCCTTGAATGCAAGTGTTGGACCGTGGAAGAGTTCAAGGCTATAGATTGTGTCAGTAACCTTAACTGCAGGAACGTCAAAAGCAAGAGTGTCATAGACAATCTTCTTGAGGCTCTCTGCATCCACATCCTCGCCAAAGAATGCGTCAGCCACAGTATATGCAATCTCCTGGAAAGAGAGATTTTCGATATTATCAAAGAATGACTGTGGGAGTGGTTTGATGTTCTCTGGCATGTAGAGTCCCTTGTCCTCTGCAAGTCCCTTGACCACAGCCTTCTCAAGTGTTGCTATTGGCGCTTTGCCATTTGTGCTATAATAATTCATAATTTCGATATTTCTTTTTAACTATATATTCGCCCTCACCTATGAACAATTTGTCAGCAAATATGCCGAATGTTCTTTCTTTTTGCCATTGTCCTATATTTCCCTAATCCTTCGCTAATGGTTCGTTAATGGTTCGTTAACCTTTCGTGAATCTTTTGCTTGACAAAAGGAATACGTTTACCAAGGATTTAGTGACAAAATGGCAAGGACGTCTTTTATCTTTAATTTTTAATTTATTGCCATGAATGCCTTGATGAAGCCATCCTTTTCAAGTGTTCCGTACGAACCTTCCTTACAAGCCACCTCGTCGAATGTCTGTACTCCGTCTGGCTCAATGCCTGGAGCATAGATGAGGAAAGGTATCGGCTCATTGGTGTGAGTTCTGTGTGCCACCGGAGTTGGATGGTCAGGAAGAACGGCTATTGCCACTGGCTCGTCCCAATTCTTCACTTCCTCGTATATAGGACCTATCGCACGCTTGTCAAGGTTCTCAATCGTCTGGAGTTTCAGTTCAAGGTCGCCATCATGACCAGCCTCATCACTTGCCTCAACGTGCAGATAGACAAAATCATCTGTCTTGAGTGCTTCAATAGCAGCTGCTGCCTTACCCTCATAGTTGGTGTCGTAAAGTCCTGTAGCTCCTTCTACGTCGATGCAACGAAGTCCTGCATAATGACCTATTCCACGAATGAGGTCAACGGCTGTGATTACCGCACCCTTCTTTATCTGTGGGAATGTCTCCTGCAACGTAGCCATGTGTGGACGATAACCTCCTGCCCAAGGCCAGATGCTGTTTGCCGGGTCCTTGCCCTCTGCTATGCGCTGGGCATTGAAAGGATGCTTGCCGAGAAGTTCCTGCGACTTAACGATAAGCGTATTGATAAGCTCAGCCGTCTCAGTAGCCGAGAGCTTGGTAGGCTTTGCACCATTGGCAAGTGCCTTTGCCTCTGCCTCTGTATCTGGCTTCACGAGTTCTGGTCGCCAAGGATGGAGAGGAACATCGTGAGGAGGAGTACACTTGATATATTTATTTCCTCCATTGATTACGAGGAGGTGACGATACTGAACACCTGTGTAGAAGTGGACGATGTTGCCATACTTAGCCACAATCTCTGGGTCATTCGCAAGTTTGTCCTGAAGATACTTGATGAGAATGTCACCTTCCTCCGTCTCAAGTCGTCCACAAGAGTGGTTCTTGATTAAGTCGCCCTCTATGCAGATGATGTTACAGCGGATAGCCATATCGTCTGGGGCAAGTTCCACTCCTATACTTGCTGCTTCGAGAGGTCCACGACCCTCATATACTTTTTCCTGGTCGTAGCCGAGGATGCTTGAGTTAGCCACCTCGCTTCCAGGATGGAATCCGTCTTGTACGGTTTTCAGCATACCTGTCTTACCTTTCTTTGCAAGCAAATCCATGTAAGGTGTCTTGGCATACTGAAGTAATGTCATGTTACCGAGTGACTCAACTGGCCAGTCAGCCATTCCGTCACCAAGAATTATTATGTGTTTCACTATAAGGCCCCCCGACCCCCGAAGGGGGCGGCCATCCGGATTCAAGGGGGAAGATGACCGAATATTATTATTATTTGTTTGTTTACATTTTCTTGTCGTCAAGCATCTTTAAGCCATTCCATCCTTAGAATGTATGTGAGGGTTGTTATCCCTAACTAAACGATTCCGGATGGCCGCCCCCTTCGGGGGGACGGGGGGCCTAAATGTTTGCAATCGACATGATGTCCGCAAATACTCCTGCTGCCGTCACGCTTGCACCAGCTCCATAACCCTGAATGAGCATTGGGTACTGGTTGTAACGCTCCGTGGTGATGAGGATAATGTTGTTGCTGCCCTCAAGCCCGTAGAATGGATGACGTTCACCCACCTTCTGGAGACTTACGCTACCTTTGCCGTTCTCAAGTTTAGCCACAAAACGCCAACGCTGGTGCTCTGATTCGAGTACCTTGCGGTCAGCCTCAAACTGGGCATCAAGACTTGGGAGGTTCTTCCAGAACTCTTCAAGTGTGCCGTCAAAGAATGACTGAGGAATGAAGAGTTCCTTTGTCACATCTTCCTGACTCAACTTGTAACCTGCCTCACGAGAAAGGATAACAAGTTTGCGGATAACGTCCTGTCCACTCAAATCAACACGTGGGTCAGGTTCTGCATACCCCTCTTCCTTTGCGAGGCGTACCGTCTCGGAGAAAGGAATCTTCTCGGATATGGTGTTGAAGATGAAGTTGAGCGTACCCGAAAGGACAGCTTCAATCTTCAATATCTTGTCTCCTGAGTTGCGGAGGTCATTTATCGTATTGATGATTGGAAGACCTGCTCCTACGATTGTCTCGAAGAGGAACTTCACACCACGCTTGCGAGCCGTAGCCTTAAGCTTGGCATAGTTCTCGTAGTCGCCAGATGCTGCCACCTTGTTTGCTGCCGTAACAGAGATGTTGTGGCTGAGGAAATCGTGATAGAGGCTTGGCACATCCGAACTTGCCGTACAGTCAACGAACACACTATTGAAGATATTC
>JAGCWG010000172.1 GCA_017961965.1 Bacteroidaceae bacterium
GACGAGTGAGTGAACGCTTGGGTAAGACGGAGACGATAATAACAAGTGGTACAGGATTCTTGAGTGACAGACTCATGCAACATCCTTTGATGGCACATTCGCAAGGCTATCTGATGATGGACGGCTTCGTGTCCATAGGGGATAAGTTGCTCCCAGTATATGTGTGGGGAGTAGATAACGATTCCCTTATGTCGGGTGAGGTAATGATAAACGAGCCTTTAGAAGCAAATTTGGGTGATGTTGAAGACTTTGTACTGCATCTTCCTTCTAACAACCTCGTTCCTTCTGGAAGCCTCTTTGTCACGAAAAACTACGCCACCAAGATGCGTGTCCATGTCTCTGGAGTGAAGAGCGTGGAGGAAGGAGGCAATATACTCCTGAAGAATGAGCAGACACTACCTTTCAACGTGTTCGTTGGTCGTCAGTACTTAGCAGAGACAATGGGACTGGAGGGCAAAATGAACCTTGTGCTTTCCGACGACTTGGTGGACGAGGAGCAACTCGCAAAATGCTGGACACCAGAGATGTCTGGTATTCACCTTACGGACTCGTCACTCACTTATGATGGCGTGTTCATCTCAAGTCCATTGGTAGATAAATGTAGGACTGCAAACTCTACGGTTTATTTCTCCTACTTCGTCAACGACCTGATACATGGTACGGATACCGTTCCTTATTCATTCGTGACAGCCGTAAACGAGTGGCATGGAGAACCGCTTGAGGGAAGGAACATTATACTTTCCGACTATGCCTCGGAACGTCTTGGAGTGCATGAAGGCGATTCCGTCCGTATGAGCTATTTCATCACAAAGCAACTGAAGAGTCTTGAGACACGTGAACAGACATTCATGGTGAAGCGTGTCGTTCCTCTCTCCGATTTTATGCACGACAGTCTGCTTTTGGCTGATTTCCCTGGGCTGACTCACGTGGAGAAGTGTACGGACTGGGATAGTGACGTGCCTATCAAGATGGAACATGTACACAAGGTGGATGAGGATTACTGGTACGCTTATCGCCAGACTCCAAAGGCTGTTGTTGCATACGATGCGGTAGGCTCCGACTGGAGTAATGCCTTTGGAAGTGCAACTGCCCTGCGATTTGTTGAACGACCAGAGGTCAGCCTCACTCCAAGTGATGCAGGTGTACTCTTGTTCCATCCACGTGAACAGGGACTGGCTGGAGCAAAGGGTGGCGTTGACTTCTCAAGCCTGTTCCTCTCTTTGGGCTTCTTAATCATCCTTGCATCCATCATGCTCATGAAGAGTCCGCTTACCGAGATGTTTACCTTGCGCCTTGGCGAGATACAACTTTACCGTCAGTTGGGCTTTACGGAATGGAACATAGGACGAAGGCTGTTTGAGGAATCATTCTGCATCATGCTCCTTGCCTCACCTTTGGGTGTGGCGGCAGGTCTTGCCTACTCAAGTATCACGCTATGGCTATTGGGCAACGTGTGGAGCGGAGCTACGCATACCGAAGGATTTGCCTTGCACGTTCAACCTATGACTCTTCTCATCGGTTGGGTAACGGGTATGATTATATGTGCCTTTGCCTTGTTTATGGTTGTTCGCAATATGCTTAGGCAAGGACAAGGAGTGACGAAAGAGAAAAGTGCAGAAGGCAAACTAGACAAGTATCTGTTCGTCGGTCTATTTGTGTTTACATCTGCCTTGATAACCGTAAACTTCCTATTCCTCCACGAGTTGGCTCTGTTCATCATCTGTGGACTCTTGTGGATTCTTACGTGGGGCTTTTTCCTGCGTGTCTATGTGAGTCGTCAGGTCAGGGAGGCAGAAAGTGATGGAAAGATGAGCCGAAGACGATTGACATGGTTGTCCATACGTGCATCCATCAAGCAACACCTACAGGCATACTGGGCACTCTCCTTGGGAGTCTTTACGGTCTTTGCCGTTGGACTTAACCGTCCTGACTTCGGAAGGGCAATACAGGCAACGGGAGGCTACAATCTATATGTGGATAGTCGTGTACCGATACAATATGACTTGAACAATCGTGCCGTTCGCAATAAGTTGTCACTTGACGCTTTGCCTGACAGCACACAGTTCCTCGGTTTCATGCGTCACACACAGGACGAGGCAAGTTGTATTAACCTCAATCAGGTGACTACTCCAACTGTACTTGGAGTCAACCTTGAGGATATGGAGTCTTTCGGACTCATTGTGGAGGAAGGCAAGCATGACCATACCATAGCCCAGCTTTACATAGACGAGGAATCACTCCTGTGGAGTCTTATGAAGTCCGTGGGCGACACGCTTTACTACCAAAACGACAAGGGCGAGCGAGTGCCTGTACTTATTGCAGGCTCTTATCCTACTGGCATTTTCCATGGTAATGCCATCATGTCATCAGATGATTTCCGTCGCCTATGGCCTAAGGAAGTAGGCGTGGAGGTGTTACTCGTCAAGTCTCCACGTGCGGACGAGGCTGCCGAAATCCTGTCAACAGCCATGAGCGAGTACGGTCTTAACATACAAAGCGTGGAGGAACGCATAAGGATGTTCTTCGAGGTTACGGAGACGTATCTCATCATCTTCATGACTCTGGGCGGATTGGGCTTGCTCTTGGGCATATTCAGCCTTATGATTATCGTGCGCAAGAATCTTGCAGCTCAGGCACATACCATACGGCAATATCGAGCTATGGGCTTCGACGACTCACTTGTAGCAAAGATGCTATTGCATGAGAACCTTCTTGTGCCACTCTATGCTGTATGTGTTGGCGCAACAGGCTCAGTCATAAGCATTAGTGCCAACGTGGCAGGAGCAGGAGTCACAACTCTTCTTATGGCATTTGCAGGCTTCTTGGGCATCTGCATATTGCTGTATTATGGGATAAAAGAAATAATTAGTAGTTCAAGTTTCACTTGTAAGTAGTTATAGAGTAGTTATAGGGAAGTTAAAATGGAGTTAAAGAGACGATACACATTGGTTCTGTTAAACTTTGAAATATTGAGTAATATTGGCGAACGAACATCCGTCTTTTTAACTTCCTATATAACTCCTTTTTAACTACACGAAGTTAACTCCTACGAACTTTAGAACTTGAGTTAGAAATAAAAGAAATAATAAATATTAACCAATTAACAACACAAAGCGTATGAACAAAATGTTTATAACTATGCTCGTGGGTGTAAGCTTCTGTACAGGAGCTATGGCACAGGTAACGCCATACGGATGGCGCGGTCCGCAGCATGATGGTTACTATCCTGACAAAGGTCTCTTGAAGGAATGGCCTGCCGAAGGTCCTCAGATGATTTTCGAGACAAGTGATGCTGGTAAGGGCTATTCTTCTCCACTCGTGGTGGGCGACAAGGTGTTCCTTACTGGTATGAACGAGGATGAAAGCGAGGAGGTGCTCAACTGCTACAACCTCAAGGGTGAGAAGCAATATACGGTATCTTACGGTCATCCTTGGAAGCAGTCTTATCCTGAGACTCGTACCACTCCAGCCGTGGCAGATGGCAAGGCATACGTCATCAGCGGTATGGGTGAGGTAGTCTGTATAGACACAAGCAACGGTAAGATTGTGTGGAAGGTTGATGCTGGTACTAAGTATGAGCGCAAGCCGGGTATGTGGGGAACGTCTGAGTGTCCACTCGTTTATGACAACAAGGTCATCTATACTCCTTGTGGCGACCAGACAACCATCGTAGCCCTCAACAAGGACACAGGTGAGGAAATATGGAAGTCACGTCCACTTGGCGAGAAGTCTGGCTACGTATCACCAATCATGATTGAGTACAAGGGTAAGCGTCAGATTGTAGGCTCAACATCACTCTCTGCCTTTGGAGTAAACCCAGAGACAGGTGAGATAGAATGGACATTCGACAACTGGGGACCTAAGTTCACAGGTAAGCAAGGACGTTGGGACAACATCGCCCCTAACTCAGCACTCTATAAGGATGGTAAGATATTCTTCTGCCACGGTTACGACCTCAACGGTTTCCAGTTGAAGCTCGCTGACGACCTCAAGAGCGTTGAAGTCACTTGGCGTACTGAGACACTCGACACTCATCATGGTGGCTATGTACTTGTAAACGGCAAGATATACGGTTCAAACTGGATTAACAACAACGACGGAAACTGGTGCTGTCTTGACTGGGAAACAGGTAAGACTGACTACGAGGAGAAGTGGACAGGTGGCGCAGGCAAAGGCTCCATCATAGCTGCCGACAATAAGCTCTTCATCTATGACGAGCGTCGTGGCTTTGTTGGTCTTGTAAATCCTACTCCAGAGAAGTTTGATGTGGTGAGCAAGTTCCGTGTAGCCAAGGGTAGCGGTCCTTACTGGGCACACATGCACATCGACAATGGCATCCTCTATCTTCGTCATGGAGAATACTTTGCGGCTTACAAGATTAAGTAATAGTCACAACACAGGCAAAGTAGATAATACAAATCTATTCCATCAACCTGTTTTTATCATAACTTTTTTTAATTTTTTTTCGCGGGCAGGCAA
>JAGCWG010000173.1 GCA_017961965.1 Bacteroidaceae bacterium
AGTATAGTCATATTCATTAATATCGACATCTTCACATTCACCTTCTCCAAAACAATATTTGAAATAATTATAACTGTGATTATTTATTATATATTCCTTTAATGATTTGATTTCTTCAAGGAGTATATTTTGGTGTGTATCGTTAACTACTTTTTCCTTGTAGTTACAGTTGCATTCTAATATGGATGAATTTTTATGCGTGGCTCTTGGTTCTGATTTTAGTGTAGGATTGTCTTCTTGTAATCTTAATTCAATATCTTCCAGAATCTTATTTGCTTCTTCTTCTGAAATATTCTTGTCATAAAGACTTCCTGGAATTGTGATGCCGCGTTTCCAATCTGTATTAAAATCCAGTTTTGGTAAAAGAAATTTGCATGTGTCATCATCCCATCCATATTGTTCTTTGAGGGACATGAAGTCATTGACGTTATTAGGCCGTTTATCTACAATGATATATGGAAGCTGGTAGTTTGTTCCAACTTTATTTTCAACTACAAATATTCTTTCACTTCCATTTTTTATACAGTTGAATTTTCCCTTTCTTTCTTTAAAATTGCTTATGTTACTTGCAAAATCGCCTATAAAAGTTAATCGAGAATCCTGCTTGTATCCACTCATCTCATCAATATTTTCCCACGAATAGGCATTTGCCATATATAATGCTTTATATACGTCGTCATTCTTGATAACAGTTGGTAAATCCTTACGTACGTATCGCTTAATCCAATCTCTTAGTCTATGGATTTCCTGATTAAGTTGTTCATTTGCAGTTTCTGCAAATGGAGTGTTAAGACAGAACCATGATGACTTGTGTTTGTCATCCCATATAAGATGAGGATAGTGGAAAAATGATTCTGTCCAAAACATCATTTTACTGTGTGGAAATGTTGTTGGTATTTCTACATCTATTGACAAAGGATGTACCGTATTGACAGTCTCAATTTTGCCAATATACATATTTTTGTTTTCTCCTTTTTCTTCCAGATTGAATTTCTGTGTTAATTTGAAATCAGAAAGAGATGAGAAGAAATCATCATAGAATGAAGCACTTTTATATTTAAACATTTATGATTCAATATTATAAGTGTAAAAATAAAGACAAAAGATGTAGCAGAGTCTTAATTTTACTTTACTACATCCCATGTCTATTTATTTATGTCCTGAATGTTTATTTAAGCATATCCCCTTGAAGTATTAGAAGTCTTTGGGGGATTTACTTGTGTAACAAATTTATCCTCTCTATCTTCTTTTGTAAGTCCTGTTTTTTTTCCTGTTCCAGAACCTAAACCACCGTATGATGGATTGTTGTTTGCCATATTATTATGATTTTATGTTGTTATTTTTCGTTTTTATTCATATTATCTTATGCACAAAGATACATACTTTTATTGAATTATAGTGAATATTTCACAACAGTTTTATCTATAACGACATTTTGTTTTTACAAGACTACCATGAAAAAGTTTTTTGATGGTAGTCTAATTTTGTTTTGATGGTAGTTTCAGCAGTAGTGACATGGTACTTATTGCAGTTCATGGAAGTAAAACATAATATGTAGTATTGAAGAGAGTTCATACATTATTGAATTATTGATGTTGGATATAGTCGTAGTCTCGTATAAAAATAACCTTGTAACTTCTACTATGTTAGATTACTTCGTACAAGTCGTTATTCATAATTATGATGTAATTGAAATAAATTCAAGAGAGTACTTATTACTTTAATCCATCCAATTCTCAATTCTTAAATCTGGCATTCGCTCAAAATGCTTGACGTTGCCTGTGACAAGTGTCAGGTTATTGTGTATGGCTGTTGCGCCTATGAGTAAATCCATGTCACTCGTCTTTAAGCCAACACGTTCCAGTTTGTAGCGTAAGTTGCCATACGTCTCCAAACTACTTGTAATGTCATATTGCTCAAATAGTGCTTTTACTACTTCCACATCTTCAAAGTGTTTTTTCTTTTCAGACTTATAGGCACCAAAGTATAATTCTGCGAGTGTAATTTCAGAAATCTTGCACCTTTCAACTCCTACATTACGAATATGTTCTATTATGCTGGGCTTTCCCTTTATCAGGGCAATACAGATGCAAGTGTCCAGCAAATATGTGTTGTGTGTACTCATATTTACCATGTTTCTACTTCACGAGTCATTTCAAAGTCCTGTCTGAGCTCGTCTGCTATTTCCATGGCATCCTTGTTGCCTCCCCAGTCCTTGTGGAACTTGGATAATGCAATGTCAAGCTTTGTGTTGGCTGTGGAATGCTTGGACTCATTGACTATGGGTGAAATGCTCCTGACGAATGCAAGAACCTTTTTCATTGCAGCCTCGCTGTCAAGTAAAGGATTCATCTCACGGAACAACTCTGCACGTAATTCAATCGCTGTCATAATCCTATATTATTTGTTTCTGTGGCAAAACTACAAATAAAAACTGAATAAACAAAATTGTGCAATTCAAAAAAATCAACAGATTTTCATATTGTTTGTTAATTCTTTGAAATTGTCAGACGAATGTGGTAAATTTGCGACGTTAAGTCAATATATTTATAATTCAAACATAATTGATAACATGAAAAAGATACTATTTCTTATAATGACTTCATTTGCCATAAATGCATTTTGTCAGGTACAAAGCTTTACAGATATTCCCCAATCTTTATTGGATAATTATGAAGAAATGGGGAAGAATGATTCTTTATTGTTGAATGAATACGAAAGTCAATATCTTAATTTCATTTTTGAGAAATCACGAAAAGATTTTGATTTTACCGGAAAGAAAATTGCTTTTATTACAGGCTCAAGTGGTAGAAAGATAGTAACAAAAGCGAATTATTTTAAGTTAGAAAAAGATAGATATATTAACAATTCTACACCTAATTTGGGAGAACTATATATTTTGGATGAAACACAAAAAGAAAAATCTGGAGGATATGATGCCGTCATTTTTTATTGGTGTATGGTCATGATGCCTATAGACAAAGCTGTAGAACTTTTAAGGAAAAAATAATAGATATGGATTTGTTCGGATTTTTAAGGAAGCACGAAAAGACTTCTGAAGAAATATACCATGAGGGACAGCATCATGCTCATAACCTTGGTAGTATTTATATGGATAGAAAAAATCTAAAGGAAGCATACAGTTGCTATCGTATAGGTGCAAACAAAGGATATAAGCCTTCTGCCGAAATGTGTGACAAGATTCTCGCTTTTGTGCATAAGCAGAATGTCTCAGTATAGACGTATGCAAAGGCAATCCTTCGGAGTTAAAAGTAAAAATGCGTCGCTACTTCCTATATAGTAACGATGCATTTTGGTTTTCATAAGACTACCATGAAAATGTTTTTTGATGGTAGTCTAATTTTATTTTGATGGTAGTTTCAGCAGTAGTGACATGGTACTCTCAGAAAAGCGGAATCGGATGGGCGAGTAGGGAAGAGACAACGAAGAATGTGATAAAAAAAATGAGGATGTACCGCATTGGTACACCCTCATTGATTTGATGATTATATGTTGTGATGGGGTTTTATTTCATCTTATCCTTCCACAGCTTTGTCATGTCCTCAAGAGTCTTGCCCTTTGTTTCTGGGACGAGCTTCCATACGAAGATGGCAGCAACGACGCAGATGATGCCGTAAAGGGCATAAACGAAGCCATAACCAAGACTGTTTGCCATTGGCACGAATGATGTGGAAACAATCCAGTTGAATATCCACTGGAAAGCTACGGCAATGGCTACGGCACCACCACGGATGGTGTTAGGGAACACCTCGGCGATGAGTACCCAGCATATTGGTCCCCATGAGAACATGAATGATGCTGAATAGACCATGAGGGATATCATACAGAAAAGTTGCATCGTAGAGTCGTTGTTTATTGCTCCGTCGAATGTACAAGCCACTCCAATAGCTCCAAGTGCCATGCCGAGTGAGCCGACAATGAGGAGTGGCTTACGTCCGAGCTTCTCAACCGTGAAGATGGCTACACAAGTGAATCCGAGGTTCACAATACCGTTAAACACAGTGAGCTTCATAGGGTCGTCAAAACCCATTGCACCGTAGATACGTGGTGCGAAGTAGAGAACGGCATTAATACCTACTGCCTGCTGGAACACAGAGAGCATGATGCCTACGAAGATACAGATGAATCCGTATGTCATGAGTGGCTCTGTCCTTACGACCATGGTCTCCTTGATGTCGCGGAGAATCTCCTTTGCCTTGCTCACTCCGTTAATCTTTGCAAGGATGCTCTCTGCCTTGGCGTCCTCGCCTATAGAG
>JAGCWG010000174.1 GCA_017961965.1 Bacteroidaceae bacterium
CGATAAGCTCAACGTCGGTTCCAGTACCCTGGTGTATGGTCATAAGCTGTGCATAAGGGTCTGCACACAGGTCAGCATAAAGCCCGTTTACCGCCATTGCTGTCTGCTCCTCGCTGCTGAACACTTCACTCTCCTTCTGCAAAGAAGGCGAAGTAGGGTCGAGCCAGTCGCTGCATGCGGTGAGTGCCAGCGCACCCAGGCATATTACTGTTGTCTTAAATATATTTTTCATAATTTTCTGTCCTCCCTTGAATTAGAATTGTAAGTTGATACCCATAGTGTAAGAGCGTGACTTAGGATATGTGGCAAAGTCGATACCTGGGCACATTGCATTCTTGTTGGTGCTAACCTCAGGGTCATATCCTGAGTACTTTGTCCAACATGCAATGTTGTAGGCAGTGAAGTATATTCTTGCCTTCTGCAGGTAGAGCTTCTTTGTCCATGCCTTGGGGAATGTGTAACCAACCGTAAGGTTCTGGAAACGCAGGAAGACTGCATCCTAAAGTGCCCAGTCAGAGATGAGCATTGTAGCTGTTGCAGCTGGGTTCCACATTGCCTTGCCGGCATTGATTTCATTAAGACGTGCTATTACGTTGTCAGTACCGCCGTATGCAGCGATAGTGTTTCCGCTTGGGCGACCGAGGTTAAGACCTGTTGCAGGGTCAATCCAAGAATAGCGGTTGTCAACATTGAAGAGTGCCACTACGTTGTAGCCGGCAGAAGAACCTGCGTAGAATGAGTTGGCAAGCTTGGTGCCGTTCAGAATCTTGTTGCCCAGTGAGTAGTTGAAGAATGCTGTGAGGTCGATAGTACCCCATGTGTTCTTCCATGTTACGTCGAAGCCGAAACCGCCGGTCCATGTAGGAACGGTGTTGCCGAGACGAATCTTGTCAGCGGTGTCAATCTTGCCGTCACCATTCTGGTCAACATACTTTGGGGCGCCAGGATATACGGTACCTGCAGCAGTCTGGTTCTTGCCGTCCTTGGTAGTCCAAGCGCCAGCAGCACTGAGATCAAGCTCCTCAGGAGTATAGTAGCCGTCATACTTGTAACCCCATACTTCACCAATCTTACCGCCTTCTGTTACGTAGAAGTCGTTATACTCAGAGATTGTAGAGCCTGCGAATGAAGAACTCTGGAATGGGTCGTCAGTCGTAAGCTTCGTAATCTTGTTGCTGTTGTAAGCTATGTTGGCATTGAAGTTGAGAGACAGGCTCTTGTTGCTGATAGCAGCGTAGTTGAGAGAAAGCTCGAAACCCTTGTTCTCCGTAGAACCGAAGTTCTGATACTGATAGAGGTAGCCTGAAGAACTCTGTACGCGAGCCTTCATCAGAAGATCGTTGGTAGAGTTCCAGTAGAAGTCGAAACTACCGCTGAGCTTGCCCTTGAAGAAACCGAAGTCAAGACCCACGTTACGTGTGATGGTGGTCTCCCACTTCAGGCTTGGGTTGTAAAGATAACCGTTGGTTTCGAGGAAGTAGGTGCGCTCCTCGTTGAAGTAAGGTGCAACACCCGTGTTGCCTGATGCCTGGTACTGTGTATAGATAAGACCGGCATCGATACGGTTGTTGCCGGCAGTACCGAGAGAGAGACGCAGCTTCAGGTTAGAGAGCCAGTCAACATCCTTCAGGAAGTTCTCTTCAGACATACGCCAAGCCACCTGCACAGCAGGGAACCAGCCCCAGCGGTTGCCGTCGCCGAACAGTGAGCTACCGTCGGCACGGAGAGTAGCGTTCAGGTAATACTTGTCGCTGATGGTATAGAGCACCTGACCGAAGAAAGACAGCATCCTGTTGTCAGGATTCTTGAAATATACGGTAGGCATGTGGTGTCCAGCCCCCTTGTTGTTCAGAATCTTGTCGAATGAATCAAATTCAACACCGAAGCCAGTGTATGCATTCTCCTCTGACTCCTCCTTAATCTGCTTCCACTCCTGACCGAGGATGACCTTCAGGTCGTCGTTGGTGAAGAAGAGCTTCTTCTTCTCATACTGGGCAGTATTGGTGTTGGTGATGTTCTTGCGGTCGTTGGTCTTGAAGACTCCCAGACCCTTACCTGATTCAGGATACTTTGAGTTGCGGTTTGCGATGGCAAGCCAAACCTGGTCGGTGTCCTTGTTCTGGAAACCGAATGATACAGCTGTCTTGAAGCGCCAGCCCTTCCAAGGCTTCCATGTAAGACCGAAGTTGTAGTTGTGCTTCAGTGTTGCTACCTCCTTGTATGTGTTGAGCACACGGGTGAGAGGATCTACACGTGTAGAAGTAGAGTTCTCTTCATCCTCCTCACCATCATCGGAAATGGCGTTGATAGGAGCGTAGCGGATAGCCTGGTTAGACCATGAGTTGGTAGCATTAGACTCGTTCTCGTCACTACCTGAACCCAGACCGTCAACCTTCTGGTGAGAGAGAGCAAACTTGAAGTCGGCAGACAGCCACTTGTTGAATGTAGCACCGAGCTTTGTAGAAACGTTGTTACGGCTGTAGCTTGAACCAACCATGATAGCGTCCTGGTCGTTGTGGGCAAAAGACACGTTGTACTTGAACTTCTTCGTGCCGCCGTTTACGCTGACGTCATAGTTGTGCTGTACTCCGGTGCGACCGAAAATCTCACCCTGCCAGTTGTGTCCCTTCAGGGCTTTCAGCTGGTCGAGCTCAGCGTAAGGACCGTAGTTGCCTTTCTCTGTGCTGAACTGTGTAGCGGAAGCAATCTCGTACTGGTACATGCCGAAGTTGTACGGATCCATCACGGGAATCTCCTTCACAACTTTCTTCCAGCCCATTGAAGCGTTGAAGTTGATGTTGAGCTTGCCCTCCTTACCACTCTTGGTAGTAACGATAACGACACCGTTTGCACCGCGTGCACCGTAGATGGCTGTAGAAGCAGCGTCCTTCAGCACGTCGATGGTCTCGATGTCAGAAGAAGCGATGTCGTTGATGGAAGAAACCTCGAATCCATCGACGATGTAGAGTGGGGAGTTGTCCTGAGAAAGAGAACCACCACCGCGGACACGGATAGTGATGTCGGCATCAGGAGAACCCTCGGTGGTCGTTACGTTTACACCAGCCATCTTACCGGTAAGAGCCTCAGTGACGTTAGACACGGGGATGTCCTCAATCTGCTTTGCACTTACCTGAGATACGGCACCGGTGAGGTCGCGCTTGCGCACCGTGGTATAACCGATTGCCACCACTTCGTCAAGCATCTGTGCGTCATCCTTCATGGATACGTTGACCGATGACTTACCTGCAACGTCAACAGTCTTGTTCTCCATACCTACGTAGGAGATGACAAGCTTGTTCGACTTGCCTTTCAGCGTAATGGTGAAGTTACCGTCGAAGTCAGTCACAGTACCGTTCTGAGTACCCTGTTCCATGACCGTGGCACCGATAACGGGCTCGCCCGTACCGTCCTTCACGTTACCGCTTACTGTCTGCGCCTGCATGGCGGCTGCACAGAAGAAGAGCAGCAGACCAACGAGCTCATAGCGTACGTTTTTAGTTTTTTCAGACATAGTTTAATTGTTTGTTAGTATTATTGATTTAAATATTCTTTAGGTTTACACCTTAATATAATGGGCGCAGCCAATTAGGCGTTTATCGCTACAAAGTTAAGATTTTTTTGCACAACACAATATTTTTTTATGTTAAAAAATCGCAACAGCCCGAAAATTAACAATTCCCACCTCCAGAAAAAACGCAAAATTTATTATACCATGTTACTCCGCTAAACAACGCGTATGTCTTGTGAATAGCTTCCTTGCTGATGTCTTTCCTTCTTTCATTGAAATTGCGGATAACAAATTCTGTGTAGGCGCCAATCGCCACAATACACGGTTGGTCAGAGTCCTCTATGTACTTGAATATTTGCTCTAAAGTGTATTGGGGGGACTGTATCGTACCACGTTATTACCGTTAGTAAGCAGGCTGACGAGACGTTCCGTCTCCTTCTTCCTGTCGCAGAAATATTCTGCACCAGCATAGCCTGAGGTATAAAAAGGATTAGTCATACTCTTTGTATATTGATGAATATTAGCTGCTTATATTCATTACGTTTTTGCCGTTACGGTAACAACGTAATAAAATTCACCTGCAGAAGTACGAAGTATTTTTCAATCCTCCAAACAAAATGCAAAAAACGTTCATTGACACACCTTTATTATTTTATGCGCGCGAGGGTTCTACCCCAAAAACTGTTTCAGTTCACCGTTATCGTAGCAAGCTTTGCCTGCGTATCGTGGGAACGTCACTTCCGTATCGTAGTGAGCCCTGCTCACGTATCGTACGAAGTTTTTAATAAAAATTGCTTAAGCACTCCACTCTCAGTTTCGCAAAAATTAAAGGACAGCCCGTAGTTTCCTCTCTCAAACTGTTAAATTTGGCGCATGTTGCATTTTTTTAACATAAATAAACACGAAGTTATGCAAAAAAACTATAACTTTGTGCCAACTTTCCGTGTGTATCTACATTACACTTGGGCTAAAGGCATGACATTTTTATAATTACTAACTAAACAATAAAACTTATGTCTGAAACATTTACGAAAGTACGCTATGGCCTTGTAGGTCTGCTGCTGCTCTTCTGTGCGGCAGTACAGGCTCAGACCATCAGCGGTAACGTGAAGGACGCAAACGGCGAGCCAGTCATCGGTGCCACCATCATGGAGCTGGGCACTCAGAACGGCACAGTGACCGACTTTGACGGTAACTTCACGATCAAGTTGCAGAAGGGTGGTAACCTCAACGTCTCATACGTAGGTATGAAGTCGCAGGTTATCAAGACTGCAGGTAAGTCATCGGTCAGCGTTATCCTCGAGGATGACAACACCACCCTCAACGACCTCGTTGTCGTAGGTTACGGTACGATGAAGAAGAGCGACCTCACAGGTTCGATTTCTTCAGTTGACACCGAGCAGCTGAACGCTAAGGGTGCAACCTCTGTGGCTGCTAACCTTCAGGGTGCTGTAGCTGGTGTAAACATCACTAAGAGCAGTGGTCTTGCTGGTGGTGGCTTTAACATCGAGGTGCGTGGTCAGTCAACAATGGGTAAGAACAACAATCCGTTGTTTGTTGTGGATGGTGTTATCTGTGATGACATCGACTGGCTTAATCCTCAGGATATTGAGAAGATTGACATCTTGAAGGATGCTTCTTCTACTGCTATCTACGGTTCACGTGCTACCAATGGTGTTGTTATCGTATCAACAAAGACTGCTAAGGCTCAGGGTGGTAAAGCTGCAAAGCCAACTATCTCTTATGATGGTTACATTGGCTTCACTAAGGCTGTACGCATGCCTGACTTTATGAGTGGCTCAGAATTCTCTCAGTTCCGTTTCTTCCGTTACCTCACACCAGAAGGTGGTTCGGGAGCTTATGGTGCACAGAACGACTGGACGATTACTCAGGGCAATTACAAGACTGCAATGCTTACGCAGCTGTCAACTGATGCTGAGGGTAGGACATACGAGGACTACACCAAGTCATACATCAGAGGCATCATTGACAATGGCAGGGAGACTGACTGGAAGGATCTTGTAATGCGTAGCACTGCAAGCCAGCAGAACCATTACATTGCAGTGTCTGGAAACTCTCAGGACGTAAACTATCACGTAGGTTTCGGCTATCAGAAGGAAGAGGGTATGTACAAGAATGATGACATGCAGCGCTTCAATCTGAAAGGTGCAGTGGATGCAAAGATAAGCGAATATCTCAGCGCAGGTATCAGTTTCAACGGTGCGTTCACCGACCACAACACTATCAACAGTAATGCTATCACCAATGCTTTCCGTCTCAACCCATTGATTCAAGCTTATGATGCAGATGGTAACTTGATACAATATCCTGGTAAGACGGAGGCCCTCGGTACATCTGGTGACCAGTTCACAGGTCAGGCGAACCCTCTCTTTGACTTCGAGAACTCTAAATATAACACCAAGACATACCAGATGCTTGCAAATGCCTATGTTGAACTTCGCCCAGGCATAAAGGGGCTCTCTCTGAAGACTACTTTCTCTCCAAACTTTGTCCGCACTCGTGAAGGAGAATTTGATGGAAGTCAGACCGTTGCACGTAACTTTGGTGACAACAGAGCATCTTACACTGGATATGACAAGTTCTCTTGGACTTGGGATAACCAGGTTAACTATTCGCTCCGTACAGACAAGCATTCTGTGAATGCAATGTATCTCTTCTCTACAAGCAAGTTCAATCAGGAAAAGTCTTTCCAGGAGGCATTCGCCGTACCTGAAGGAACATTGTGGTACAACCTCGGACAGGCAGGAAGCACCACATATACCAGCCAGACGGCTTATACTGAATGGTCAATGATTTCTCACGCTCTCCGTCTTAACTATACATATCTCGACCGCTACATGATTACAGGTACTGTACGTTGGGATGGTAGTTCACGCTTCGCTGACGGCAAGCGTTGGGGTGCATTCCCTTCTGTTGCTGCTGCTTGGCGTATCACTGAGGAGCCTTGGATGAAGAAGTCTGCTGACTGGCTCTCTAACTTGAAGCTCCGTGTATCATTCGGTGTTACAGGTAACAACTATACAGAGGGTACAAACTTCCCAACAGCTGTTTCACCTACAGGCGGAACTTACTACTACGGCTTTGCTGACGGCACAGGTAACGCAGTTTACTACCCAAGCGGTATTGTAAACAAATCCCTCTCATGGGAGAAGACTTCAGAGTGGAACTTCGGTCTTGACTTCGGTTTCCTGAATAACCGCATCAACGGTAGCATTGACGTTTACACAAAGACGTCTAAGGATCTTCTTATGTCAACACAGTTGCCATACGAAGCAGGTGGTGCCAAGGTGATAGAAAACAATGGTAGGGTACGTAACTCTGGTATAGAGCTTGCCCTCAATGGTACTATCATCAAGACCAAGGACTGGACTTGGACTGCAGGTTTGACCTTCGCCCACAACAAGAACAAGGTGCTGGAAGTTAATGGTGGAACAAAGGATGATATCGCAAACAGCCGTTTTATCGGTGAAAGCATCTTCTCTATTTACAACTACGAGTGGGCAGGTGTCGTATCTGACAGGAGCATCAACCTCACAGATGAGCAGTTCGCACTATATCAAGACAAGGGCGGTCAGCTTGACAGAGGTTCTATTCTCAGCCGTGACTACTACTATCAGGTTTACGGATGGGGTGAAGGTATGCCTATCATCAACGACCTGAATACTGATGGTGAGATTGACCCAGACAACGATAAGAAGATCCTCGGTCATTCTGATCCTAAGTGGACAGGCAGTTTCAATACCAGCGTAACATACAAGGGATGGGACTTCAGCATCTCTCTCTATACAAAGCAGGGCTACAAGGCATACGATGCTCTCTATGCACAGCAGGTAGGTTCTTATGCTGACCGTGGTATGAGTGCTATTGCAAAGGACTTCTACATTCCTGCAGGTACTCTCCTCAGCTGTGAGTATGACAATGATGGCAACATGCTCAACCCGGTTTACCAGGAGACAACCCACTATGGCGACTATCCTTTCCCAACAAACATGGGTACATGGGGTATAGGAACTGTATGGTCTGGCACAAACGGTAAGTCTGGTGCTAACTATTCAGTAAGCACTTCAAACATGGCTAACCTTAACAAGAATGGTGTTCCTTCACAGATTGTTAACGGTACATTCTGGAAGGTTCAGAATATCTCACTCGGTTATACTTTCCCAAAGACATGGCTTGCCAAGACTCCAATCAGAAGCCTGCGTCTCTACTTTAATGTTACTAATCCGTTCGTATGGTCAACAGACAACTATAAGGGATATGATCCTGAGCTCTGTACAGCAGCAATGTCTTCACAGGGTCCAAGTACTGTGACATATCAGTTCGGTGCAAGTGTCAAGTTCTAATTTCTAAAATAACAGATAAGATGAAATTATTTAATTATATAGCTCTTCTCGCCATAGCAGGCTCTGCTGCACTTACGAGTTGCAGCGACTTCCTTGACGCAGAAGACAAGGGAAATGTTGACTCAGACAAGTATTTCTCTACAAGCGCAGGATTTGAAAACCTTTGCAGTACGCCTTACTACAAACTGCGTGCAATTTACGGGGATACACCAACCATGTTCTGTAGTGGAACAGACTTGTATGAGGCAGGACGTAACAGTACGCCTGATAATGACCTGACAACATATTCAAGTCTTAAGACTGATAATAAGAACGTTCTCACATTCTACCAGAATTGCTACGATGGAATACAGCAGGCTAATGCTGTAATCTACTATGCAGGTAATGATGCCTCTCGTGCAAAGAGAGCTGACGAGGCTACAGTGCTGAAGTGTTACTATTACTACCTCCTTTCACAGCAGTTCGGCGGAGTGCCTATCACTGACAGTTACATACAGAATTCTTCACGCCAATACGGAAGATCTTCACTGGAAGATGTCTATTCATACATCATCGGAAAACTCGAGGGTGTAGTTAACAGTAACAATCTCCCTGATGTAGATCATACGGGACGTGTATCAAAGAGGTTCGCTTATAACCTGTTGGCAAAGGTTAACCTTGCTGCTGGATGGGATCTTGGAGTTGAGGTTTCTGATGATGGTCTTGCAGAGGGAACTGCAGCAACTCCTAACGAGACGGGAAAACAGTTCTTTGAGTATGCTGCCAAGTATGCAGAAAAGGCAATCGACGGTGCATCACTGACAATGGACTTCAGTTCTATGTGGGATGTTACCAACGATAACAACAATGATATCATCTTTGCTATCCAGTACACTCGTGGCATCGCAGGTCAGGATGAGACAACATCTGGTAACAACCAGTGCGCTTCATTCTCAAACTACTACAACGATACCAATAATGATACGAAATACACCGACAGTCAGTTCCCAATAAGCGACAAGATGATATACCTGTTTGAGCCAGGTGACCAGCGCTTCAAGGGTTCTTTCATGGTTGAGCAGTATGAGTACTATTACGGTTTCTATGATTCTAAGCGACTCTCTAACTCAAAAGTGTTCGGCTACTACCCTGCTTGGTACGAGGATCTGAGTAATCTGATGGCGTATGTTCAGGAGAGTGACGATCATTCTGCGGCAAAGGTGTACTCTACATCTAATCCTTCTGTATTTGTAAGTTCTTCTGTCAATCCTCGTACAGGCAAGATTACCTATAAGACAGGTACTCAGCCATCTTCTGACTCACGCGTCGGCACTGGTCAGTCACTGTGTCTCCGTAAGTTTGATGACTACACTGCTACACGTAACACAACAAGACCTGTGTCTTTCCACAATATCGTGCTTGCACACTTGTCAGAGACCTATCTCATAGCTGCAGAAGCTTACTACATGGCAGGACAGTCAGACAAGGCGTTGGAGAAGTTGAACGCTGTGCGCAAGCGTGCTGAAGCTGGAGAACTCGGAAGCTGGAGTGAGTATGTACGCCACTATTCTGATGGCACAGACAATTCTTACAATAACGGTAACGGTATTGACAACGTGCCTAAGATTACTGGTTCTGACCTTGATCCGATTGACATCATTCTCGACGAGCGTGCTCGTGAGCTCTGCGGTGAGGGATATCGCTGGATGGACCTCCGTCGTACAAAGCGCCTCATTGATTGTGCCTCAAAGTACAACAGCCTCGTAAAGGGCAAGGAGTCTTTCCTCGGAACTGACGGCAAGAACAAGTGGTTCCGTCCAATTCCAAACGATGAGATAAAACTTAACGACGCCCTTACATCAGACGACCAGAACGACGGTTACAAAGGTGCTTCAAACTAAAACATTTATGATATAAGACTGTAGTTGAGCCTTTGGGCTCGACTACAGGTAATACATAAAATCAACTAATTATCAAACTATTTATTAACAAATTAAAACTTTACAACAATGAAGAAAAATTTACTTTTAGCTATTGCTCTTGTTGCAAGTGTTGCAGCAACTGCACAGAGTGTAACATGGCCTTGCACAGTATCGCGTGCCGACAAGACTGCTAATACAGCAGCTACAGTTACAGGAAGCACAACAATTACTGGATCAGACATCGCTCTTGGTAGTGATATTGCTATTCAACAGACAGAGGGTGCTAACGCAATAGTAGTTGTTAAGAATGCAGAGGGAGCAGCGTACGATTACCCTAACGCTGACTATGGAATGATTGGCTGGCAGCCTATACAGGGTCACGCAAAGGATGCTGATGGCAATGTAACACACGATGAAGGTACATTAGCTGCTGCAATTTCGGCTGGCGCTTATGTTGATTTCACACTTGAGGAGACAGATATTACAAAGGATCTTACAGACATGAGTTCAATAGAATTCTATGTGACCAAGGCAGGTACTGATGCTGTTCGTTGTAACGCTGTCCTCTACACTGAAGGTGACGAACAGACAGAGACAATCCTTATCGATGAGACTAATGCTTATACCTTCGGTGATGAGTACAATTCTACTGAGGCAGGTAACAAGGCTAACCCTTGGGATGCAGCAGCAGTAGGTTATAACCCATCTCGTAACGATGGTGGCAAGGGAGTTAGCAACGGTGCAAATCCATCAGGTATTTCACACGTAACACTCGCTATTCCTGAAGGTGTTCTTGCAACAAATCCATACAAGGCAACTCTTCGTATTGCTGTTATTTTGTGCGCAAACAACAAGCAACTTGGTCTCTACAACGTAAAATTTAACTTCGGTGGTACAGCTGTTCAGCGCGTAGCAGAGGCTAAGGCTGAGGCTAAGGCTCCTGTACACGTTATCACAGCTAACGGCGTTCAGCTTGGTAACTACAACGTCGCTGGTCAGCAGGTTAAGTAAAGACCTACCCCTAACCCCTCCCCCAGGGAAGGGAACATCATACAAGACTCCGTTGGGACTCCCCCAGCGGAGTTTTTTCACGTTTTGTTTGGAGGTTTGAAAGAATGAAGAGTCAAGCTTGCTTGAACTATGCTGAGCGTGAGCATTCTATGTAAGAATGAAGCTAAGGAAGAGTAGCATTAAAGCTAAGCATGAAGGGCGTTAAAGCATAGGAAGATGCACCTTAAAGCATAGAGGGAACGGCGTTAAAGCTTAGAGGGAATGGCGTTAAAGCTTAGAGGGATGACCTCGACACTCCAAGCGTGGTTGCTTAGCAAGGAGGCGTGGTTTATTAAAAATGGGACCTCATTTCTATGTTTCCGCAGCTATATTTTCGATTACAAAAAATAATTAAATGTTTTTGTGTAAAAAACTTTGCTGTTTCAGGGAAAAAGAGTAACTTTGCAGATGAAAAATTATGTTCAACAATTAAAAACGTTTTATTTATGAAGAAAATTTTTACTCTTATTGCAACGGCAGTCTTTGCTCTCACAGCAAACGCTGAAGTTCTTATCAACTATTCTACCTCTCAGGATGGAATCACAAATGGTGGTACAACAACGTTCGATGCCGTTAAGATTAACGTGAACACTGTCAGCACACCATGTATCAAGTTTGCTAACAGCTACTCAACAGAGGGTAAGGTAAACGACAACAAGGTTGCACTGAACGTTGAGGGAGGTTTCAAG
>JAGCWG010000175.1 GCA_017961965.1 Bacteroidaceae bacterium
AGGTTCTCCAATCCCCTATACAAAGTAGGGAGGTCATACACACGCTCCACAAAGTTCACACTTATATAGTCAGATATGACAGCCGTCTTGAATAATCCTGCAATGATGAAGAACATTCCAGAACCAAGCATCTCGTTTGTAACAACAAGTTTGCGACGAATCTGCGGAATGAAGTCAGAAGCTCGTACGATAGGTCCTGCCACAAGCTGAGGTAAGAAACTCACATCGAAAGCATAGTCAAGCAGATTGCCAAGCGGCTTAATCCTTCCACGATAGATATCTATGGTATATGACAACGACTGGAACGTAAAGAAGCTGACACCTACAGGGAGGAAGATGTCAAGGTCCTTCCATACCATCTTCACATCAGGAATCCATGACGAAGCCTCACAGAAGAGTGAACCAAAGAAGTTGGTATATTTGAAGTAGCCTAACATACCAAGGTCTATGATGAGAGACAAAGCCACAAACAACTTAGCCATGGTGTCATAATATTTCTTGTCATGCTCCTTCTTTGAGTTTTCGCCAAGCATCTTGACATGATGAATATAATGACCTATACAGAAGTCGGTAAGTGTGACAAGAGCAAGAAGTACGAAGTAGAATCCGCTGCTCTTATAATAGAAATAGTATGAGAACAGCGTCACGAACAATATTCGTGCCGTTGTAGCTTTCTGAAGGAGTGCATATATGAGTGACACTCCAAGAAAGAGAAAAAGGAACAATCCAGATGAGAATATCATCGGACTATCCGGATTGTATGTCAATATCTCGATTATACGAGAAGAATCTATGTCGAACATGAAATAAACAAGTAGCTCATCTCCCAGCCTCTCGTCGGGAAGCGTCATGATGAAGAGCCAAAATTATCCGTTGTAAGTAGTTAAATGTGAAGAAGCCTATCTCCTATGTGTGGCGAAACGCTGTTTGTCTATTAAGTCATCGTACCACGCGACACGATAACTCTTTCCTCTTCAGTGGGCAACCCTTTCGTAATACGTCTTGATGATTGCCTCGCCACGAAGTCTGCCCATAAGACTGTAACCATGAGCGGTGTAGTGGGTATTGTCTGACTGCATATAGCCATTGTCACGCCAGTTGGTACAAGCATATAGTTCACCTCCAGCAATACTGAACAAGTCCCAGCAGGCAATATGATTGTCGGCAGCAAACTTGACAATGTTCCTTGCAACCCTTGGAGTTACCTCATTACGAGAGAATGAATACCTGGGACGTCGTCTTGTTCCTCCTACCCTCTTATGGAAGTAAGAACCAGGAGGTGTGGTAAGTATAATCTTCACTCCAGGACAACGTGACTCAAGACGTGTGACAAGCGACATCATCTCCCTAGTGTGAGTTGATTCGTTATAGTTAGGTCCATGACTCTCATTTGTACCGAAACTGACAATCACAATGTCAGGACGCTCATCATATACTTTTTGCATAAGAGCAGATTCCTCAAACTTCTCCACCCATGCACCATTGATGCCGTAGAACGTCATATTGAGACGTGGGAGAGTACCAAGAAGCGTTGCCTCAAGAGACTGAGGAAAAGATTTCCCCTTGACGTGGGAGTCACCAATATGAACAATCTTAATACCCGTAGAGTCAGCAGCCTTGATAAGTGCCGAGTCGAGGTATTGCGCACCTATGAGACTATTCTTCTGAGTGTGCTTGAATGATGCTGGCATCTGTGTCCACCTACTTTGGGCAAGGACACACAGACTTGTCATCAAGGCAACGACTGCAATGGTTAATATCTTATTTCCTCTTGTCATAGTTTTCCTTTCCATTCATTAATACATCATAAAGTATGCGTGCAAGTTTCTTGCCACCCGCAAAGTTGATGTGAGTGTAGTCAAGATTTGCCTGCTTATGCGTTACCATTAACGAGATACTTCCGTCACCACCCATAGCCTCATACAGATTCCAGAAAGCCACCTTCTTGTCGGCTGCCATCTTACGCTGGTAAGAGATGAGTTCACGCACACCAGGCATAGTGTGAAGATTACCATCAACATCCTTTTCCTCTCTGTCACCTACACCTATCACGAGGATGCTGGCATTAGGGAACTGAGCCTTAAGATGTGCAATACTATTTGCCATCCTATCAGTATAGTAGCTGTAATCCTTCTGCTTGCTGTTAGCAACATTAAGTCCGAAGTGAACGATGATAAGGTCGTAAGGACGACGCTTAGCAAAATCAGCAAGTGTCTTTTGAGGGATGTCGCCTATAAACCATCCGTTGCTTGCCCTCATACTGAAATTGTCAAGTACGATTCCACTTTTTCCTTCAAGGGCAACACCATAGAAACGAGAAGCATTACCATTCTTTGCCTGAAGACTGAACCTGCCAATACGTCCGTGTAAGGTCTTGCTCGCAAGTCCATTGGATGACTGTTCTGCCACATCACTATGTACCTCGTGGGTCACCTTTACGGTATCAGCAGGAATCTCGTTACCGAGAGAATCCGTACCACCACCCTTGACAACTGTCTCTGTCACATAACTCACTTCGTCATGTGTCTCAAGAAGTCCGCCATTGGCATATACTGTCTTCAGTTCCTCTCCGTTGATAGAAGCAGCAAGGTTAAGACCATTACCAGGGGTAAAGAATACAGTAGCCGTACTTACAGTATCAAGGTGAGTACCATACTTACTTCCTTTCATCTCAAGTGATGCCGTTGACTGAGGAATGAAATAGCGTCCGCTTATACCCTGAAGTGTCTTATTGAAACGCTTACTCTTTGGGTCGTTGGCATTATGGTCACTCCATCCCTTTGCCTTTGTCCAAACTGTCTTGCGAAAACCAGAAGTGACGGTATATATATCCACAAAACCTACTCCGCTTCCACCAAACCTTGTCTGGAGCATATCACGAAGGTCTTCTGTGAGGATGTCTCCTTCGATATATGAATCGCCATAATAGGCAATACGAACAGGACGTTCC
>JAGCWG010000176.1 GCA_017961965.1 Bacteroidaceae bacterium
AAACTTAATACTGATATAATGAACAAAATCTTCACAATGGTTGGATGCCTCCTTATGGCGCCACTCGCACTATGTGCACAGACAATATCAAGCCCTGATGGGGCTTTGAAGGTAAACCTCTCTGTAAATGCCGACGGTACTCCTCAGTACAACGTAGAGTACAAAGGCAGGGAAGTAATCATGAACTCTCCACTCGGACTCACTACTTCCATCGGTGACTTCACAAAGGGACTCAAGCAGGACAAGATTACTGATGCCAAGGCTGTGAACGGCTCATACGACCTTCCTAATGCCAAGAAGGCTCACTTCGAGTTCACGGCTACAGAACAGACTGTTTCATACACTAAGGAAGGCAAGGCAGCTTTCAATGTCACTTTCCATGTGGATAATAATAATGTGGCTTTCCGCTATCAGATGATGCCACAGCGTGACCGTCTCGCTTGTCTCGTTAATAGCGAGTCAACATCATTCACCATGCCAGAAGGAACAAAGACTTATCTCTGTCCAGCAATGACTCCTCAGACAGGATTTGCTCGTACGGCACCAAGCTATGAGACATACTACGAGTACGGAGCAGATATGGGTAAGAACGGACACGGACGTGGATTTACTTATCCTGCGCTCTTCAATATCACTTATCCTGCTTTGAAAGTGGTAAGGAAGGGTGAGGGTGGACGCCCAATGAACATCTGGGTGATGCTTTGTGAGACAAATGTTGACGGTAACTATTGCGGTGGTCGTCTTGAGAATAAGGGTAATGTATATTCTATCGCATATCCTGAGGATACTGAGTTTGGTGGCGTGGGCACTTCTGCTCCAGGTATCATGCTCCCAGGTTATACTCCTTGGCGTACAATAACAGTAGGCGAGACACGTGCTCCTGTAGCTGAGACTTCAATCATGTGGGATTTGGTTACACCAAGATATAAGGCAAGTCAGAACTACAAGTATGGACGTGCTACATGGAGCTGGATTATCCGTATGGATGCAAGCTGTAACTACAAGGAGCAGCAGGAGTACATCGACTTTGCAGCAGCAATGGGTTACGAGTATGTGCTTATCGATGCCCTCTGGGATTCAAACATCGGTTACGACAACATGAAGAAGCTCGTGGCTTACGCTAAGACAAAGAACGTAGGCGTTTATCTCTGGTACAACTCTAACGGTTACTGGAACGATGCTCCACAGGGACCTCGTGGCAAGATGCACCGTATGCTTGAGCGTCGTCAGGAGATGGCATGGCTCAAGGAGGCTGGTGTAAAGGGATTGAAGATTGACTTCGTAGGTTCAGACAAGCAGCAGACAATGCAGATGTATGAGGATATCCTCATTGATGCCAACGAGTATGGTCTTGAGATTATCTTCCACGGATGTACTCTTCCACGTGGTTGGGAGCGTATGTTCCCTAACTTCATCTCTTGTGAGGCTGTACGTGCAAGCGAGAACCTTGCATTCGGTCAGTATGACAACGACATAGAGGCTCTTGCAGCTACTATCCACCCTGTTCTTCGTAATGCCGTAGGTAACATGGACTTCGGTGGTTCTACTCTCAACAAGCACTATTCTAAGGATAATGTACATGGTAGAACTCGTGTTACTTCTGACGTGTATGCTCTTGCAACAGCCGTACTCTTCCAGACTCCAGTACAGAACTTCGCCGTAGCTCCAAACAACCTTACAGATGCTCCTGCATGGGCTCTTGACTTCATGAAGGCTGTTCCTACTTGCTGGAAGGACATGAAGTTCATTGATGGTGTTCCTGGCAAGTACATCGTTCTTGCTCGTCAGGCACTTGATGGCAAGTGGTACGTTGCCGGTGTCAATGCTACTAAGGAGCCACTCAAACTCAACATTGACCTCCCTATGTTTGCTGCAAAGCAGAGCGTGAAGCTTTACCTCAACAATGGCGTGACAGACGCAAAGGTATCTTCAAAGAAGAATATGACAGTCACAATCCCTTCAAACGGAGGAGTAGTTGTGATGAATTAAAAATTCAAAATTCAGAATTCAAAATTAAAGCCATTCGGAACAAATCCGAATGGCTTTTTGCTTATAATATATTCAACTCAATTATGAATTATGAATTTTGAATTATGAATTTTTCAAAGCGTTACTCCGTTTTTGAAGATTGAAATCTCCTGATAGTTCTTCTTCTCGTTCCAAGCTTCTTCGCCATTGGCAACGGCAATGACCTTCTGCGCAAAACGGGTGAAGACATCCTTCATAGGTTCACCTTCAACGATAGTACCTGCGTTGAAGTCAATCCATGTTGGCTTGTTCTTTGCACGTGTTGAGTTTGTCGAAATCTTCATTGTTGGAACGAATGTACCGAATGGAGTACCACGACCAGTTGTGAAGAGCACGATATGGCATCCGCATGAAGCGAGGGCTGTACTTGCCACGAGGTCATTTCCTGGTGCAGAGAGAAGGTTAAGTCCCTTGTTCTGGAGACGCTCGCCATAGTCCATTACACCAAGTACGGCACTCTTACCACACTTCTGAGTACATCCGAGAGCCTTCTCCTCGAGAGTGGAGATACCGCCTGCCTTGTTACCCGGAGATGGGTTCTCACCTACAGGTTCACCATGTGAAAGGAAATATTGCTTGAAGTTATTAACGAGCGAAACGGTCTCGTCAAAGAGCTTCTTGTCTGCACAACGGTTCATGAGGATAGTCTCAGCACCAAACATCTCTGGCACTTCCGTAAGAACGGTTGTTCCGCCCTTGCTTACGATGTAGTCGGAGAACACTCCGAGGAGTGGGTTGGCTGTGATACCTGAGAAACCGTCTGAACCACCACACTTGAGACCTACGCGAAGCTCGCTGAGTGGGATATCTGTACGCTCATCCTTTAAGGCTATCGCATAGAGTTCGCGAAGTATGTTCATTCCGTATTCTACCTCGTCGCCCTCAACCTTCTGACTTACCATCATACGGATGCGTTCCTCGTCATAGTCGCCAAGGAGTTCCTTGAACTGGTCAGGTTGGTTGTTTTCACATCCCAATCCTACGATAAGTACGGCACCTGCATTTGGGTGGAGGACGAGGTCACGGAGAATCTTACGTGTGTTCTCGTGGTCGTCGCTGAGCTGTGAACAACCATAGTTGTGTGGGAATGCTGTAATCCTGAGTGCGCCTTCCTTTCTGTAGAGTGGTGAAGAAGTGTCGTTGACCTCCCTTTTGAGTTGGTCGGCAAGCTGGTTTACAACACCATTTACACAACCTACGGTAGGAACAATCCATACTTCGTTACGGATACCTACATCACCATTCTTACGTCTATAGCCCTTGAATGTAGTAGGGAGTTCAGGATTGCTGAACCACTCCTGATAAGCAGGGTTTGTAAGTTCTGCCTCAGATACAGGAGCGTAAGTGTAGTCAAGCAGTCCCTCAAGGTTGGTCTTAATGTGAGTGTCGCAGATGAAATCGCCTGCCTTATGGTCCTCCTTGAGATGACCGATAGGGTAGCCGTACTTGATTACATTCTCACCTGCCTTGAGGTCGGTGAGCAGGAACTTATGACCAGCAGGAACATCATTGTTGAGTGTGATGTTCTTGCCCTCAATGTTTACCGTTGTTCCTGCACTCAATGCTTCGATGGCAACTGCCACGTTGTCGTCTGGATTAATCTGAATAGTCTTCATATAATGTTTATTTCAAATATCATGTTTTATCATTTATGCCTTAGGAACTTGATATCTATATTTCCTAAGCATTCTTGTATTCCCTTGGAGTCATGCCCGTGTGTTGCTTGAAGTATTTGGCAAAGAAGCTCTGGTTAGGAAAGTTCAAACGGTTGCATACATTCTTAACACTGTCGCCCTCTGCCTTGAGCATAGCCTTACATTCGAGTATGACGTACTCGTTAATCCAGTGGGTAGCGTGTTTTCCGCTTACCTCATGAACAACGGCACTAAGGTATTTAGGAGATACACATAGCTTGTCGGCGTAGAATATCACGTTGCGCTCCTTGGTGTAGTTCTCCTGAACGGCAGCTATGAACTGCTTGAATATGTCCTCTTTGCGCTTTGACTTCTTAGGTTCTTCTGCCATAATCCTCTCCTTGCTCTTTAGAATGCGGTCGAGGGCGTAGCAACGGAATATCTCCAGATAGTTCCTTGCCACCTCTTCCTTGAACATGAAGCTGGTGTCCGAAAGAACTCTCTTTATATTGTTATATACGGATATGATAGCCTCGAAGTCTTTGTATGAAGGTCGGCTGATGGGATGTTCCTTGATGTACATGGCAGCCTCCATGCCTTGCTTTATGTCGAAATTGACGGACATAATGTCTTGGTTTATCACGATGACTCCGCATTCCATGTCTTCAGACTTGGACATCCATTGGAAGAAGTCGCCAGCGAGTAGGGTGGCGAACTGACCAGCATTCAGTGTGTGTGGCTTCAAATTGATTGAGAGTTCAGCCGTACCAGCCGTACACATTATAATAATGGTGTTCTTCAGCTGAACGGGGAAACACATGATGCCCTTGTTCTTTGTCTGCTTGTTTTCGTTGAAATTGTCTATCAGAAATATTTTGTCTGGAATCTGAACGGCATTTTCTACGTTTGGAATATGTGATAAGTTTACTTGGAATAAGTTTAGTTGTTCCATCTGGTACTTGTTAGTTTTTGGCAAATTTAAGCAAAAAACAACAAAAAATGCAGGATGAAGGCTCGATTTTTCATTTTTACGTGGTAATTAAATTTGGTGTGTGGGTAAACAACGAAAAAAGTTGAAAAAAAGATGTCAAATTCCTTTGCCGTTAGGAATAGAAAACATATCTTTGCAATACAAAAATAAAAGAAGAAAAAAGGATTCAGCCGGGGTATAGGATCGATTGGGATACTCATCAATTTTATACTGAAAACCGAGAATACTTCGCATTCTAATGGCGGGCCACGCCTCAAGACTCTCAGCTTAGCGTTGAGATTCCAGTCTGAAAGGTAACCTTGTGTCGGTGGATTACAAAGGGGTGCGGGTGCTCAAATCTTATTTAGCTCGGAGTTTCATCACATCTCCTCCCGGCTTTTCATATTCTCCTCCCGTTGCATCGCAGCGGGAGGTTTTTTGTCACTTTATCAATTCTCTTGAGTAGAAGTGACTAATACAAAATGTGAGTCATAGGGGAAATCCCTAACATTATAGGAAAAAACACTTTTTAAGACAAATTATAAAGTCGTACATTTGTGGCATAAATAATTGATGAAAAGTTTGCCCATGCTCCTTTTGGCGTATTCGTATGAATATAATGGTGGAGCGTAACTTTATGAAAAGACTATTTTTCTCCGTAATCTTTGCAATCTCAGTATTGACGATCTCTGCTCAGAATGGTGTTCCTCGTATGAATGATATGCATGGAAACCAGCATAATCATTCCTCTTATACTCATGACAATAAGGGTAGGGGACATGGTGTAGAGTTTCGTCGTGAAAAGCCTGCATCCCCAGAACAAGTGAAAGCTATCGTAAAGTTGATGAAAGACGTCTCATTTGACGATAAGAAGTTGAATGTGGCAAAGGTATGTCTCTCCCTCCGTGATGTACCTGTTGAAGGTATCCGCAAGATGGTAAAGACGCTTTCTTTTTCTGATAACAAAATGGAACTTCTGAAGTATGCCTACGATTATTGCTATGACCGTGAGCATTATTTCACTCTTTGTGAGGAACTTTCTTTTTCGTCAGACAAGGATGAACTTCTCCGTTTTATTTCCAAGCAAAAATATTGAGGAAAAGATGAGATAAGATATGTTTGTGTGAGTATTTTTAGTAAAAATGTAAAAAAACTTAAAAAGATGTTTTTTGTGGAAAATCACTATGCTTTTTTCGTAATTTTTTTTTAATTTTGCGATGTAAAAACATAATTCAATATTTAAATATATAAAAAATGAAAAAACGTATTTTATTACCACTTGCACTTATAGCATTGCTATCATCTTGTTCAAGTACAGATTCTGTAACTAATCCAGAATCTCCTGTAAATTTGGAATCAAGGCTTGTGGTCATTCCTACATGCAAGAATGACGCTTTTGTTCGTGAGGCTTCGCCTGAAACAAACGAGTCAAGAAAAAGAACTGATGGCGAAGGGGAGTATGAATTTGTACAACCTGTTGAATCAATCGCTTTTTCGTATGTTGAGGGCGATTCATTGAATGTTCTACACAATAATTTTTATGCATCCTGTGGAACGGGATTTAGTACTGATGTAATATTTGAAAGAGAAACAAAGACGATACATTTTGTTGAGATACATAATATGGAAGATTTGTGGGCGAAATGTATGTGCGTCTATGACATAAACTCAAATATAGGTAAACTTGAGCCTGG
>JAGCWG010000177.1 GCA_017961965.1 Bacteroidaceae bacterium
AAAGAGTATTCTTTCTTATTGTCACTTATACTATGTCTAAATGGATTGTAGAACTGCGAATGTTGAGGATAAAGAAAGTAGAAGCGATACAGGTCAAATATGTAGAATCTACATATTCGATGAGCAGACATGTTACTTTTATCTTTAGTCTTACTTTCAAGAATATCACGTTCTTCCTCAGTCATTTGTGATTGTAATCTGTTTGACAGGTTACCTATGGTTTCACCAATACTTGTAATGGAAATGGCAAATGAATAAAGGTCACTATTGCAAAATGGAGTTGAGTTAATCATTGCTCCCACAAAACCCGTGATTTGTCCTTGTTCACTTTTGCTTATCAGCGGTGATTTAGGATCAAAAGGGTAGAACCAATGTGATGTCTTGTGGAAGAATTCGAAGTTTTTCATAAGACGGAAAGAACTAAGGTAAATGTCAGCTCCATCATGTTCCATCTCTGCCATCTCGTGAATCTTCTTCTCTGCCTTCATGTCAGCATTTGTCTTCTGCCATTCAGGATTCTCGTCGTCATCACGTCTTACAACTCCGCCCATAGCTTCCTTGAAAGACCTGCCAGCCATAATAGATGGAAGAATATCTGTGTTCATCTTTGTAGTTATAGCATCAGTTGCACAACTTAGTTGTAACTGCGTACAAACAAAGATTATATCTTTAACGAATGTCGCATCGTCTGACATGATTTTTAACTTACTTTTCAATTCATTGCTCAGACAAATACGATTGTCATATAGGCGTAGTGCAAGCACTATGCCTACAATGGCACGCATACTTATTGAAGCGTTTGATGACAAGTAAGCATCAAACAGAAAGTGTAGTTTCCTAATGTCAAAGTATTCGAGAAGTGCCAGAGTTACAGCAGATACAAAGATTGCTTTTGTATCTTCGTCTATATTCTGATTATCAATTACTGTATTGGATATTTCGTGTTTGATATTGCTCCATAATCCACTTGACCATGCATTCTCAAACATACAATTACGCAGTTCTTCCATCTTCATGCCAAGGGCAGAAAGCTTACGGTTGCGAATGCTGTCTCTCGTTTCATTGTTTTGCCCATTTATTACTTGAAGGTCAATGTTGGTGGTAATAATGTCGTTTATAATGTCCTCAAGGATTATCTCACCTTGATTGCGCATGGCAAGACAATACAAGTCAGCTGGACGTTCCTTGTATCTTTCTGCTCTATCAACAAGGTCATTTATGGTAAGAATCTGCAACTTAGTGTTGTTACGCTCGTTCATGGCGTTGTTGTCCACATAGTTTTGGAGCATATAATCCAGCATGGCATTGTAGGAGAATTCTATCTTCTCCATCTCATTCTGAATGTCCCAGTTACCAAGCAAAGTGACCCTTTGTTTCAAAAGTTCGATAGCAGATGCTATGTTGTCATTCTCAATGAATGATTTTACATTATCTGAAATTTCCATGGTGCATGAATGTTCGCTATGGAATGATGTTACTTTTTCTTTGTGAATGTGCTGTCAACCAACTCTCCGAATGATACTGTACGCTTCATGAGCGTACGTCCGTTTGCCCATTCTGCGGTAGAACTTACAATCTTTGCATCAGGCATAGATGAAGCCTTAAATACAGGGTAGGAGAGTATCGTGTCAGGAATCTCGCTAATAAATTTCGTCTTTATTGTGTAAATCATGTCTTTGTCACCACGCTCATTAAGGGCATTTAGACGATTTACAGCAATATCGTATCCTTCTACAAGCTTCCTGATGTCGTCATTGCGCTTGCTTACGATGCTATCGTGGAAGATAACGGCTGACAGGTTGCCGATAAGTTCCGATGATGAAATGAGACGATGAGCTCCGTTGTTTTCTGCTTCCATGGCGTATGGCTCTGGAAGGAAGGCTCCATCATACTGATTCTGATCGGTCATCTTACAACGAAGAGCAATGTCGTTGATTTGTGGCTTGTTTAACTGCAATAGTGGGAGCTTGATGTGCTCCATCACTTTGTCAGCCATATAATCCAACGCAGAGTTGCGTGTGATTGCCATAATCTTCTCCTTGATATTGTTCACAGATTTTATTCGTGATGAATGTGTTGACATAAGGAAAAGGTTCAAGTCAGTTCTCATGACAACCTTGACAGAATCGCCACGTGAACGCCAGATATTTGCCTTGACAATGTCGCTGACCACACCATCAGCTTCGCCATTAGTGAATGCTGTGTCGCAATCCATGGCAGAGCTGTAAGTGAGCAACTCTATGTTAAGCCCAAGGGAATCGTAGATTCCTGTCTCCTTGGCGTAATAGAGTGGGAGGTTATCCATTGTTGGTACAAGTGCAACGTGTAAGGCTGTAGAGTTGTACTCTACAACAGAGTCGTCTTTGGAGTCATTGCAAGAAAAAAGCCCTGCAATAACAAAAGGCAAAATGATGTAAAGGATTCTTTTCATAAAAAAGTAAAAACAAAATAGACAATTTGTCTCTTGTAGTGATACTCGAGACAAATTGTCGTATTTATTATAATTCAGTTAAGTGAATATGCAATAAGCATAATTATTCACCCTTAACAGCTGCTACACCTGGGAGAACCTTACCCTCGATAGCCTCAAGGAGAGCACCACCACCTGTAGAGATGTAAGATACCTTGTCAGCAAGACCGAACTTGTTTACACAAGCAACTGAATCGCCACCACCGATGAGTGAGAATGCGCCCTCAGCTGTTGCCTTAGCGATTGCCTCACCAATAGCCTTAGAACCTGCTGTGAAGTCCTCGCACTCGAAGCATCCTGCAGGACCGTTCCAAAGGATTGTCTTAGCACCCTTGATTGCGTTAGCGAACTTCTCACGGCTTACAGGACCTGCATCAAGACCCTCGAACTCAGCTGGGATTGCGTTAGATGGGAATACCTCAACCTTAGCGCCTGGCTTAACTGAGAATGTAGAGAAGTCGTAACCTGTACAACATACTGAATCCTCACCGAGAACGAGTTCAACACCATTCTTCTTAGCAAGTTCCTCAACGTTGCGAGCAACATCAAGCTTGTCAAGTTCAACGATTGAACCACCAATCTCACCACCGTGTGCCTTAGCGAATGTGTATGTCATACCACCGCAGAGGATGAGCTTATCTACCTTACCGAGGAGGTTCTCGATGATACCGATCTTAGAAGATACCTTTGAACCACCCATGATAGCTACGAATGGACGCTCAATCTTGTTGAGAACAGCGTCAACGGCCTTAACCTCCTTCTCCATGAGGAGACCGAGCATGATGTCCTTCTTGTCGAAGTAGTCAGCGATAACGGCTGTAGAACCGTGCTTACGGTGAGCTGTACCGAATGCATCCATTACCCAGCAGTCAGCGTAAGAAGCGAGTTTCTTAGCAAACTCCTTCTGTGAAGCCTTCATTGCCTTCTTAGCATCCTCGTATGCAGGATCTTCCTTGTCGATGCCTACTGGCTTACCTTCCTCCTCAGCGTAGAAGCGGAGGTTCTCAAGAAGAAGAACTTCACCAGCCTTGAGAGCTGCTGCCTGAGCATCAGCCTTCTGACAGTCGTCAGCAAACTTAACGTCAACACCGAGTGCCTGGCTTACAGCAGGAACAATCTGCTTGAGTGAGAGCTCTGGCTTAACCTTGCCCTTTGGCTTACCCATGTGTGACATGATGATAAGAGCACCGCCCTTTTCAAGGATAAGTTTGAGTGTAGGAAGAGCACCGTTGATACGAGTCATATCTGTGATCTTACCGTCCTGAATAGGCACATTGAAATCTACACGAACGATTGCCTTCTTACCTGAGAAGTCATAATCTTGAATGTTCATAGTCTTTTATGTTTATTAAATTGTTAAATTAAAGAAATTTCTTTCGTTTGTATTGTTGAACGATTTGAAAACAACAAATTTCATATTGACTGCAAAGATAATAAAATCTCTGCTAATATGATTATCCTAAAGGATTTTTTTTGACAAAATGGTTGCAAAGGTGCTTTATATCACATTTTTCGCACTTAGGTTTCCGCGATTGACAAATGTACCTTCCATGTAGGAGCAACCAATGGTGTGCGTCTGGGATTTTTTCTGCTGGAATATGCTTAACAAGTTCCTTTTCCACTGAATATGGAGTGGTGCAACTTTCGGGTACAAGTCCTAACCTGTGACTTACCCTGAAAATATGGGTGTCCACTGCCATTGCTGATTTCCTCCATATTACGGCTTGAATGACATTTGCCGTCTTGCGACCTACTCCTGGCAGTTTTACAAGGTCGTCCATGTCGCTTGGCACTTCTCCGCCATGTTGTTCCATGAGCATCTTTGCCATTCCTACAAGGTGCTTTGCCTTGTTGTTCGGGTAACTGATGCTCCTGATGTATTCAAAGATGGCTTCTGGCGTTGCTTCTGCCATCACCTCTGCCGTCGGGTAGTCGCGAAACAAGGTTGGAGTAACCATGTTTACTCTCTTGTCCGTGCATTGGGCAGAGAGAATCACGGCTACAAGAAGCTCGAACGGGGTGGTGTAGTTCAACTCCGAACTTACGTCTGGCATTGAGGCTTCAAAATACTCAATGACCTTGCTGTACTTTTCTTGCTTCCTCATCGGCTAAAGTCATTAGTGCAATGTCATATTTTAGTGGGTCTTCAGCATCCCATGACTTGAAAATGTTGGTCAGTTCCTCGCAGGCTTTCCATGTCGGGCGCTTGTTCTTCAGAATGGATTGTGTCTGTTGCATAACATGCACGTCCATAACAGCATACAAATCTTTGCTTGAGCGTGACTTCCATATTCCCAAGTCGGGACTTTGCGTACGTGTCATCCATCGAATGAACATGCAAATTCGCTTGCAGGCGGACTTGTCCATACTTCCCACCTTGGCTGGTTGGAGCCAGTTGCAGATGATGGCAATGACCTCCTTTGTTGTCTTGCCTTCAAATATCTCTTCGAGTGTCTCATGCCCCTGTATTGCCCACTGGAGGTTACGGCAAACAGCCTTGAACGTAGGTACATTGAGAGTACGATAGACGCAGTTGTTCTTTGCCGTCGTGTAACTCATCTCATAGCATCCCATGCGGATGAAATGTGCTGGGTGCCAGTGCATCTCGTCGCGAATCATTCGTAGGGCAGTAGGGTAGATAACCTTGCGCGAACCCCAAGTAATCATGGCAACAAGGAGTGCTCCAAGCTCTATGTCGAGCTGGTTGTCGGTGTGTTCCATCAGTTGATAAACCACGCCGCATGGGTCAACAGCCTTGAAACGCTCTATGCTGAAGGTCTCTGAATATGCCTTGTCAAGCTTTTCTTTGAAATCGTTCATTGAAACAGGAATGATGTGGGGCAAGCCAAAGACGGCTTGCCGTGAGTTGTGAGTTACTCCCTTTTTAAACTCCTTGCAAGTAAAGCGTCAGCTGAACTTGCGAAACTTGAATAGCTTAAAGCTCTTCGCATTCCTTAACCCACTGGGCATAACTTGCGTCAGATGGCATTCGCCAGTCGCCACGAGGGCTAAGGCTTACGCTTCCTACCTTAGGACCGTCAGGGAGACATGAGCGCTTGAACTGTTGAGTGAAGAAACGACGGCAGAATGTTGTCAACCATTTCTTTATGGTCTCTTCATCGTATGAACCTACAGGCATTGATATCTCCTCATCCTTGTATGTCTGCTCGATGAAAGCCTTCTTTGCAAGATGATAAATCTTTGCTGGGCGGAATCCATTTCTGAGGCAGTTGTAAAGGAAGAAGTCATGAAGCTCGTAAGGGCCTACGAGGTCTTCCGTCTTCTGCTTTATCTCGCCGTTTTCATCGGCAGGGATAAGCTCTGGGCTTATAGGAGTGTCAACAATGTCAAGGAGCGTGTTCCTTGATTCCTCGTCAACGATGCTGTTTGCCACCCATGACACAAGGTACTTGACGAGTGTCTTAGGAATACTACAGTTGACGCCATAGTTTGACATGTGGTCAGCATTGTATGTTGCCCATCCGAGTGCAAGCTCTGAGAGGTCGCCTGTTCCTACTACGAAACCGTCAAACTGGTTTGCCACGTCCATAAGAATCTGCGTGCGCTCGCGTGCCTGTCCGTTCTCGTACGTCACGTCGTGGATGTTGATGTTCTGATCGATGTCCCTAAAGTGCTGAAGACAAGCATCCTTAATGCTTATTTCCTTAAGTGTTACTCCAAGTGACTCCATAAGTGAAACGGAGTTGTTGTAGGTGCGACCAGTCGTTCCGAATCCTGGCATCGTGATTCCGATGATGTCGGTACGATTGCGCTTGAGCTTGTCCATTGTCTTGACGCACACAAGGAGGGCGAGAGTAGAGTCAAGTCCTCCAGAGATACCGAGCACTACGCTCTTGGCACCTGTATGAACAATACGCTTTGCGAGACCTTCCACCTGAATGGCGAATATCTCCTCGCAACGCTCGTCGAGAGTCTTGCCAGAAGGTACGAATGGGTGTGGGTCAATCCAGCGTGTAAGTTCGAAATCATACCTTGGGTTACAAGGCTGTGTGTGAATCTCCACCGTGTCGGAAATGTCCGTGAGACGTATGTTTTCGCTGAACGTGGTGTTAATCATTCGCTCTGTGCGAAGGTGCTCCACGTCGATGTCTGAGATTATCATCTGGTCGTCAAGGGAGAAGCGTTCGCTGCTGCCTATGAGCGAGCCGTTTTCGTAGATGAGTGCGTTTCCTGCAAATACGACATCCTGAGTCGATTCGCCGAATCCGCATGATGAATATACGTATCCTGAGATGCAACGCGCAGATTGCTGGCTGATGAGCGAGCGGAGATACTGGTTCTTGGCGATAAGCTCGTTTGTGGCAGAGAGGTTGAAGATGACCTCAGCTCCGCGAAGTGCGAGGCTGCTGCTTGGCGGTACTGGTGCCCAGAGGTCTTCACAAAGCTCAATGCCGAAGGTTACCTTGCTTGTCTTGAACAGCATGTTCTTGCCCATAGGTACTGACTGTGCGCAGAGGCTCACGTTGCAGTTAGGTATGGTGCTTGCTGATGCAAACCATCTCTGCTCGTAGAACTCCTTGTAGTTAGGGAGGTAGGTCTTTGGCACTAAGCCCAGAATCTTTCCACCCTGAATAACCACGGCGCAGTTGTAGAGCGACGACTTCACCTGAACAGGCATTCCTATAATGGAGATAATCTGAAGTGAACGAGTCACGTCAAGAAGACGGAACAACGCTGCCTCAGCATTGTCCAACAACAATTGCTGGCTGAAGAGGTCCTGGCAGGTGTATGATGTTATGCTTAACTCTGGGAAAACGATTATTTCCACACCTTTGCCCTCAGCTTGTACAATGAGACTTTCAATCTCTTTTTCGTTGTAATCACAATCTGCTACCTTCAGCGAAGGAATGGCAGAAGCAACTTTGATGAATCCGTAATTCACGACTGTATTATTTAATTGAATTTGTTATCTGTAGATAAACATTGCTAAAGTAAAAAGTGAAAAGTGAATAGTGAAAAGTGAAAAATCCATTTTCCCCATATTCGCAAGATTCATGCGAATAGTAAGGAACTGATTTTTTCACTTTTCACTTTCACTTATTCTAACCCTGTGTTTACTTTACCTTGAGTGGTGCAGGACCAGTTACGGTTGGCTTAACAGGAATGATGTTGCCCTTCTTGTCAAATGTCATCTTGTCAATACATACCTCGCGGTGAACGCCAGGGCCACCGAAGCAGCGGTCGCGCATGAAGTCCTTGTTGATGCGGTGGTAAACAATGTACCACTCATCTTTGCCTGGAATCTGGAGAACTGAGTTGTGCGCAGTACCGTAAATCTTCTGTGAAGCGTCCTGCTTGATTACGTTGTAGTTGTCCTTGTCGATGGAGATAGGACCGAGTGGTGACTTTGACGTTCCGTAGCAAACGTGGTAGTTTGCGCTGCCAGTGTCGTCAACTGACCACATGAAGTAGTATGTTCCCTTGCGGTAGAATACGTATGCTCCCTCGCGGAATGCCCATGTCTGAAGGTTTCCGCCCTCTGGAGTCATTTCTGTAGCTGTTTCCTTCTTGATTGACATCATGTCGTCGTTGAGTTCTGCTCCTGCCATGAATCCGTTACCCCAGTAGAGGTAGAACTTGCCGCTCTTTGGGTCCTGGAACACGTCAACATCGATTGCCTGTCCGCCTCTCTTGCCTGGACGGTCAGCATCTGTGACTATGCTTGTCTCTGATGCCACGAAAGGTCCTGTTGGGTTGTCTGATACTGCAACACCGATTTCCTTGCGGTTTGTCTTTGGATTGTGTGCAGAGAAGTAGAAATAGTACTTGTATTCGCCCTTAACCTTACGCTCGATGATACATGGTGCCCATGCGTTGCCTGTTGCCCACTTGACCTGTTCTGATCTCACATCGAGCATCACGCCTTCGTCCTTCCATGTCTTGAGGTCGGAAGAAGAGAATACGCTGAACTTGTAGCCGCCCCATCCAGGAACACCGTCCGTTGTGCTGTAGATGTAGTACTTCTTTGTCTTGTTTGAGTACATTACCTCTGGGTCAGCGTGGAAGTCAGGAAGGATTGGGTTGCCCTTCTCACCATAAACGGAGAGGAGGCGCTCCTTCTCAGCACGTGTGATAGGGATGATTGTTCCGTGACGTGGTGTGAACTTGCCCTTTGTGGCTGTGTTCTGTACGAACTCGAACTTCTTGAGGTCGCTTGACTTGCAGAACTGGTAGTGACCGTTTGCGTAGCAGTCGTACATCACAATCCATGACTTGCCGTCGATAGTCTTACAAACGCCTACGCCCTCAACTGATTCTCTTGTCTGCTCTACGTTGCCGTCAAGCTTTGTCCACTTGTCTGTAAGGTTGGCTGCTGTTGCCTGATAGATGCCTCGTCCGCCTTCCTGCTTGTAGAAGAGGTGGTAGAGCTTGTCAGCATCGTTGTACACGATGTCACCGTCGATTGTTGCGCTACCAGCATCGAAGAGGTACTTTGGTTCGCCCTCAAGGTCTGTGAAGTCCTTGTTAGCATACTGGTAGTAAATCTTGTCGTATCCACCGTCGGCTGTGAGAAGTGAGTAGAACACCATGTACTTGCCTGCCTTGTGGTCGTATATTGTCTCTGGTGCCCATACGCGTGTCACGTTCTTCCACTTGTCCGGGTAGCGGGTAGGGAAGTTGACTACGCTGTGCTTCCAGTTGATGAGGTCAGTACTCTTGAGGAGAACCATGCCACGGTTGCTTGCCCATCCAAGGCTTGACTTCATGTCTGTTACGACCATGTAGAATGTCTTGCCGTCCTCGCAACGGAGGATATGTGGGTCACGCACACATTGTGTGAAAGCGATTGTATCACTTGAGATAACTGGATTGCCGCCATTGAGAGGAGTGAAGTTGTAGCCGTCCTCGCTGAGGGCGTAGCAAATCTGCTCGTCCTTAGGATCGTTACTGTTGAAGTAAGTGAAGAGGTAAGCCACCATCTCGTTTGGATCCTTTGGAGCCTCTTGTGTCTTGTTGTTCTTCTGTGCACTGGCTGGACAAGCGAGGAGCATTGCCATTGCCGATGCCATTGTAAATCTTGATAGGTTCATATTGTGTAGTATAGTTATTAATTATTCGACCTCGGAAGGTCAAGTTTTATTTATTTTCCCTTTAGAGTGAGGCGAGAAATTTCTCTTTGTTCACTACGAATCGCAGGTGAGTGCCTTCGCCGATGATGTTATCGTTCATCTTTGCAACGATATGGAATGTGAGTTTCTTGCCTTCGACCTTTGTGAGTGTTGCTGTGGCAGATACTTCGGCTCCTACCTTGGATGGCTTGACGTGGGACGATTCTATGTGACCTCCTACTGTTGTGCAGCCTTCTGGCAGTTCTTCGGCAACTGCGAGCATTGCGGCATTTTCCATGAGAGCCATCATCATTGGTGTTGCCAGCACTTCCATGTCGCCACTTCCAACAGAGAGTGCGGTCTTGTCAGGAGTAACCGTGAGTGTGCTTGTGTGACTTAATCCTTCTGTAAGCATAAATAGTTTTGAATCTGAACTTAATTTCTTTTGCTATGCAAATATAAGAAAAATTTTTGTATTGTACGAGATTTCTTCACGAAAAATAACAGTTTGTGAGTTTTTAAGTTGTGTAAGTTTTTAAGTTTGTAAGTTTTTGAGTTTTTTAGTTCTTGCGGAAGAGGATTTCAACACAGAGAGCACAGAAGACCACAGAGAATCAAAACACATACTGAAACAACATTTTGAATTATGAATTATGAATTTAGAATTTTCTCTTCCTCCTCAATGAGTCCTCATCGCTCATCATGTTTTTTAGTTTTTTGAGTGTTTTGTTTTTTGACTTCTGTTCATTAGTTCCACAAAACGGAAATAGTCATTTAGTCATTTTAGTCATTAGTCAAAATCATTTTCGGATAGTCCGAAAACCGCACAATATAATAAAAATATATATTTTTATTATATTGTGAGCAAAATCAGAGTGTGAAATCGATTTTGACTAAATGACTAATGACTAAAATGACTGAAACGCAGCATTTGCCCTTAACGTCCACAATAACAGAGTCTTTCAAAAAAAATATAAAAAAAATTAAAAAAAAAGTTGGCAAATCATTCGAAAAGCGCAATGGACAATTCGTATCTTTGCAGCGTCAAAATGAAAGACGGAATTTGTGTGCCTGTTAAAGAAAAATTCAAAACCAGTTGAGACGCAAAAATAATTATTCACGTTTTGGGAGTAGGTGGTGACAAAAAAAGAGAAGCACGTGATGTACTTCTCCTTCAATATAATTGCATAAAATGTTTTGATTCACTATGTTAGAATCCGAATCTGTCGCTGATTGAAGCGTTCTCGGATACACACTTGATGGCATTTGCGAACATGTCAGCAACTGAGAGCTGACGAACCTTTGAACACTTCTGTGCGTATGGGATACTGTCTGTGAATACCATCTCAACGAGTGGCGAATTCTGTACGCGGTCGCTTGCTGGGTCGCTCATCACACAGTGGCTGGCAACTGCACGAACGCTCTTTGCTCCTGCCTTCATCATCTCCTCAGCGGCAATGGTGATTGTACCTGCAGTATCGACGATATCGTCAACGAGAACCACGTTCTTGTCCTTCACGTCACCGATAATCTGGATTGAACTTACGACATTGGCACGAGCACGTGTCTTGTTGCAGAGTACGAGTGGACAGTCAAGCTTCTTTGCAAAGTTTGCAGCACGCTTTGAACCACCGACGTCAGGTGTAGCGATAACGAGGTCTTCAAGACCGAGCGAATCGATGTAAGGAAGTGTTACGAGTGAACCGTAAAGGTGGTCAACCGGAACATTGAAGAATCCCTGAATCTGGTCGGCATGGAGGTCCATGGTGATAAGTCGGTCGATGCCTGCCACGCTGAGAAGGTCAGCAACAAGCTTAGCACCGATGCTTACTCTTGGCTTGTCCTTTCTGTCCTGACGTGCCCATCCAAAGTAAGGGATGACTGCGATGATGCTGTGCGCCGAAGCTCTCTTTGCTGCGTCAATCATAAGGAGAAGCTCCATGAGATTGTCACAACTTGGGAATGTTGACTGCACAAGGAACACGTCCACACCACGAATACTTTCCTCGAAGGAAACACCAAACTCTCCGTCTGCAAAATGAGTAATGGTCATATTGCCAAGCGGACAACCAAGGCTCTGGCAGATGCGCTCTGCAAGATATCTTGATTTTGTACCTGAAAAAACCTTAAAAGGTCTGCTTTCACTCATAAAATTTAGATGCTTATTTATTTGCGACTGCAAAGTTATGAATTCTTCTTGATATGATGCACAAGTTTTAAGTGAAAAGTGAAAAGTGAAAAGTG
>JAGCWG010000178.1 GCA_017961965.1 Bacteroidaceae bacterium
AGCTGGAACGCAACCTGTGCGGTCGCTCCATGTGATTGCGAATCCGTGTGAGAAGTAGAGAGCCTTACCTGGAGTAAGATACTTCTTGAGTGTTGGCCATACTGACATTACGGCAGCATCTGAAAGAAGACACATTACGATAGAAGCCTTCTCTGCAGCCTCCTCGATAGAGAAGAGAGTCTCGCCTGGCTTCCATCCGTCAGCGATAGCCTTCTCGAATGTCTTACCCTGACGCTGACCAACGATTACGTTGAAGCCATTATCACGAAGGTTACAAGCCTGTCCAGGACCCTGAACACCATAACCGATTACTGCGATAAGTTCATCCTTGAGGATTTCACGAGCCTTGTCAAGTGGGAACTCCTCACGTGTCATTACCTCTTCGATAACGCCACCAAAATTCATTTTTGCCAGGATTCTTTATTTATTTTGAGTTAATAAAATTCTTATTATTGCGATTTTGACTGCAAAGGTAATAATTTATTACCAATCCACAATAAAAATCTTACAATTTATTTGTTTTTATTTGCAAACGCTTTACGATTTGTTATCATAAAGTCAGAGGGAATGTCAGAAGTGAATTAAGAATTCAAAATTGTTTTTTTCTAAACACAGAGTTCTCAGAGGACTCAGAGCAATTCAAAATGCACAATTCAGAATTAACAATATTTTAGAGCCAAAGACAGCTCTTATAAAGTGAGCGAAGGACAATCCATTACTAATTACTAATTACTCATTCCACATTCCTAATTCCACATTCCTCATTCATTACGCGTTCTCCCTGTCCTCTTCTCTCTGAGCGATGTACTGGTCAAGACGTTCGATGCAGGACTTTGTAATTGCGATACGACCTGAACGGACGAACTGGAGTACACATCCGAGGCTGTCAAGCTGATTGAAGAGTTCGATGACGTCTGCCGTGATACCAGTCTTCTCAACTATCGTATATGTAGGGTTAACCTCTACGATACGGGCGTCAAAGCGACGTACGATGCGAGATATCTCCTGGTCAGCAAGAACAGAAGGAGTGGAGAGCTTGAGGAGCGAAGTCTCAAGGATGAATATCTCGTCATCCACGAAACAATTTGCCTGAAGCACATCAATCTTCTTCTCAATCTGCTTGGTGAGCATCTCTGCCATCTCCTGCTTACAGTAACAGGTGATGGTATATTTATGTACACCCGGAGTGCTTGATGAACAAACATTGAGCGATTCGATATTCACCTGACGACGAGTAAACACAGCAGTAATCTGGTTAAGAATACCTGCATAGTTCTCAGAATATATAATGAGAGTGTAGAGAGTGAGACCGTCGTGGTCGAGGAGCGCACCCTCATGTCCTGCTATCGAAGGACGAGCAACGGCATTACGTGTGAATGTCTCATGCTGTGAACCCTTCTGTGTATCGTGTGCGAGTGTTGCCTTACGCTCACGGGCAAGATTCTTCTCAAACGAGTTGCGGTCAATAGCTGCTGCCTCACGTACAGCCTCATTGAAGCCTTGCATCTCGCTTGCCTGTTCAAGCGTGTCCTCACACTTAGCACAAGTATTGCAATCACCGCATTCTGCGGCACCATATTTCTTTTCCTTTTCCATATCAGCCCTTACTTTATCTCCAACAACATTTCGTCAACATTTCCTCCAGGTGGAGTCATTGGCAATACGTTCTCTTCTTCCTTGATAGCACACTGTAGTAAGAATGGACCGTCGGTGTCAAGCATTTCACGTACAGCAGCATCGAGGTCCTTACGGTCAACGACTGTCCTGCAAGGAATGCCGTATGCAGCAGCAATCTTCTCGTAGTCAGGATTCATCATAGGAGTGAACGAATAACGCTTGTTGAAGAACATATACTGCCACTGACGAACATTGCCGAGGAAGTTGTTGTTGAGCATAATCATCTTCACTGGACACTGCTGTTCCATGATTGTTCCAAGTTCCTGAATAGTCATCTGGAAACCACCGTCGCCTGCAAACATACATACCGTACGATCAGGAGCACCGAAGGTAGCACCGATGGCAGCAGGAATACCGAAGCCCATAGTACCGCATCCACCAGAAGTGACAACAGAGCGTGGCTTTGTGAACTTGAAGTAACGGCAAGCGAACATCTGGTTCTGACCTACGTCTGTCACAAGGATTGCTTCGTTATTTGCAGCCTCGCTAACCTTGCGTACTACCTCACCCATGAGGAGTGGTCCTTCTGTCGGATTGAGTGCAGGATTGATAACCTTAGAGTATTCCTTGTCAGCGTATGGCTTGAAGCCTTCAATCCATGATGGACGTGTGGCAGGCTCAACGAACTTGTTTACCTCTGCAAGTGTCTGCTTACAGTTGCCAAGGACGGATAGATTAACCTTCACGTTCTTGTTTATCTCTGATGGGTCAATCTCAAAGTGAATAATCTTTGCCTGCTTGGCGTATGTCTTGAGATTACCTGTGACACGGTCGTCAAAACGCATACCGACAGCAATGAGGAGGTCACACTGATTGGTCATCACGTTTGGAGCGAGATTACCATGCATACCGAGACGTCCCATATTGAGCGGATGGTCAGTAGGAGCAGCAGAGAGACCGAGGAATGTTGTTCCGAAAGGTATCTGTGCCTTCTCGCAGAGTGCAAGAAGTTCCTCACGTGCACCAGCAAGTTCTACGCCTTGACCGACAAGCATGAATGGTTTAACGCTCTTGTTAATCATGTCTGCAGCCTTCTCTATTGTGCCTTCTGCAGGCTGAGGAGCAGGATTGTAACTACGGATAAAGTCAACTACCTGTGGCTCGTAGTCAATCATTGCCGTCTGTGCATTCTTTGTAAAGTCAAGAACGACAGGGCCCGGGCGACCGCTGTTGGCTATATAGAAAGCACGTGCAACTGCCCATGCGATATCTTCAGCACGACGAATCTGGAAGTTCCACTTCGTGATAGGTTGCGTAACGCCTATGACATCCACCTCCTGAAAGGCATCAGTACCAAGCATTCCTGCTCCTACCTGTCCGCATATTACCACGAGAGGAGTGGAATCGACCATTGCGTCTGCAATACCAGTAATTGTATTCATTGCGCCAGGACCTGAAGTAACGATACAGCATCCTGTCTTTCCGCTTACTCGAGCATATCCCTGTGCAGCATGTACTGCTGCCTGCTCGTGACGAACGAGGATATGATGAAGCGTCTCTTTATGATCATAAAGTGCATCGAATGTTGGCATGATTGCACCACCCGGATAGCCGAAGAGTACATTTACCCCGGCATGCTCCAATGAACGCATCATAGCCTCTGCACCTGAAATTTTAACCATAGACCTCAAGCCCCCTAACCCCCGAAGGGGGCATGCCATCCGGCTGACATGCACATTACATTTAGAGGAATATTATTATTTGTTATATTATTGTTTGCCCGCTATCCGGAGGCCGCCCCCTTTGGGGGACGGGGGGCCATCCTTTACTCAATTATTCTCACTCCACCCTTGTCGGCACTTGCAACGGACTGGGCGTAGGCACGGAGAGCCTTTGAAACGACACGGTTGCGCTTGAGAGGCTGCTGTGAACGTGCTGCAAGTTCCTCGTCTGAGAGCTTCACGTTGATTGAACGGCTTGGGATATCGATGACGATGATGTCGCCATCCTTAATCTTGCCGATGTTACCACCTGAAGCTGCCTCCGGTGAGATGTGACCGATAGAGAGTCCTGATGTACCACCAGAGAAACGACCGTCGGTGATGAGGGCACATTCCTTACCCATGTGCATTGACTTGATGTATGATGTTGGGTAAAGCATCTCCTGCATACCAGGACCACCCTTAGGACCTTCGTGTGTGATGACCACGCAGTCGCCTTTCTTCACCTTGCCACCGAGGATTCCTTCACAAGCATCTTCCTGTGAGTCGAATACTACCGCTGGACCTTCAAAGTGCCAGAGCTCTGGAGCTACACCTGCAGTCTTGACTACACAACCGTCCTGTGCGATGTTACCGAAGAGGACTGCCAAGCCACCATCCTTTGTGTAGGCGTGCTCAATGTCACGGATACATCCGTTCGCACGGTCTGTGTCAAGTGACTCCCAACGTGTGTTCTGTGAACCCATCACATTAGAGAACTTGCCTGCTGGAGCAGAGTGATAGATGCGGTCAGCCTCTGGGTCGATTGTATCACCCGTGATGCTGTATTTCTTTATATCCTCACCGAGAGTTGCACCGTTCACACGCTTTGCTGTAAGGTCAAGAAGATTGCCCTTTGCAAGTTCGCCAAGGATACCGAGAATACCACCTGCACGGTTCTCCTCCTGAATTGAATACTTCTGCCAGTTTGGAGCAAGCTTGCAGAGGAAAGGCACCTTGCGACTGAGAGCATCGATGTCCGACATCTTGAAGTCAACCTCTGCCTCCTGTGCCACGGCAAGGAGGTGAAGGACTGTGTTAGTTGATGCACCCATTGCAATATCGAGTGTCATGGCATTGAGAAATGCCTGACGTGTTGCTATCGAACGTGGGAGAACACTCTCGTCGCCGTCCTCGTAGTATGCAAGTGCATTCTTGACGATAATCTTTGCAGCATCCTTGAAGAGCTGAATACGGTTGACGTGAGTTGCAAGAATAGAACCATTGCCCGGGAGACTGAGACCGAGAGCCTCAGTGAGCGAATTCATGGAGTTTGCAGTGAACATACCAGAGCAGGCACCGCAACCAGGGCAAGCCATGCTCTCCACCTTTGCAAGTTCCTCATCGCTCACAGTTGGGTCACCACCTTTAATCATGGCTGTGATAAGGTCTGCATTCTCACCATTGAGTTTG
>JAGCWG010000179.1 GCA_017961965.1 Bacteroidaceae bacterium
ATGAAGGCATTGTTGACGGCAAAGCCAACACCTATCTTCTCACAATGCTTGCGGAGAATGTCGAGTTCGGCATCTGTGTCGGTAGCATAACGGTTGAAACTTACCACCACACTCTGTCCGAACTTGCGGATGTTCTCTATGTGTCGGTCGAGGTTGTCGAGTCCCTTGATGAGTCCTTCGATGTCCTGTTCCTTAATCTTCTCGAGTGGTACACCTCCGTGCATCTTCAAGCCCTGTGTAGTAGCCACGATGACGGTGAGCTTAGGCTGGAGACCACTCTTGCGACACTTGATGTCGTAGAATTTCTCAGCACCGAGGTCAGCACCGAATCCAGCCTCTGTGATGACGTAGTCGCTGAATGTCATTGCCAACTTTGTGGCAAGTATAGTGTTACATCCGTGTGCTATGTTGGCAAAAGGACCGCCATGTACGAAAGCAGGAGTCTGTTCAGTTGTCTGCACAAGGTTAGGATGGATGGCATCCTTGAGAAGCACGGTGATTGCACCTCCTACACCCATGTCCTTTACATAGAAAGGCTTGTCGTCAAATGTGATACCGAGGATGATGTTGTCAATGCGACGGCGAAGGTCGTCAATGTCCTTTGAGAGACACAGGATAGCCATAATCTCACTCGCAGGAGTGATGTCAAATCCTGTCTCAGCAATGATACCGTCAGTCTTTGTTCCGAGACCTGTAACGACGTGTCGCAGGTTACGGTCGTTGATGTCGAGCACACGTTTCCAAAGCACTTCCTTAAGAGCAAAGCCCTCGTCACGATGCTGATAGATGTAGTTGTCGAGGAGTGCAGCAATCATGTTGTTGGCAGATGTGATTGCATGGAAGTCGCCCGTGAAGTGGAGATTAATCTTGTCCATAGGGAGTACCTGTGCATATCCGCCACCAGCAGCACCACCCTTTACACCGAAACATGGTCCGAGTGATGGCTCACGCAGAGCGCATACGGCCTTCTTGCCGAGCTTGTTGAGGCCGAGTGCAAGTCCGATGCTGACTGTCGTCTTACCGATACCAGCCTTTGTAGGCGTGATGGCAGTGACGAGGATAAGGTTGCTCTTGTCCACCTTCTTCTGGTCTATGAGCGTCTCAGGCACTTTTGCTATGTAACGTCCGTAGGTTTCCAACTCGTTGAGCGGAATACCGATATAGTCTGCAATGCTGTCTATGTTCTTAAGACTGCATTCTCTGGCTATTTCAATGTCTGTCTTCATTGAGGTTAATGGGGATTTTATAAAAATTAGAATTACAATAATTAATGTCTTATTTCGAATCTATAATTTATGCCTCTGGAGCACCTTTTTTACCCAGAGGCATAAATTTGAAATTATAGATTTTAGTTTTCCTCTTCTTTCTTCTCTTCCGTCTGTTCCGTTGTATTCTGCTTAGTATATTCCGCAGGTTTCACACCATAATGCTTAGTGAAGCACTTGGTGAAGTAAGACGGACTGTTGAATCCCACCATGTAACATATCTCGTTGATACGATACTGCTTAGTCTCGAGGAGGTGGGCAGCATGTTTGAGACGGATAATCTGTATCATCTCATTCGGAGTGACATCCGCAAGGTTCTTCACCTTGGCAAAGAGACCACTTCGGCTCACATTCATCTCTGCAGCAAGGAAGTCAACAGATATTTCAGGGTTAGAGAAGTTCTTCTCGATAGTATTCTCCAATCGCTTGAGGAACTCATTATCAGAATCACTGATGGTGAGGTACTTGATACGTGCCTCGTGTACCTCATGCTCCTTCTGCGTATTTATCTCCTTAATCTCCTCGATATGTTCCTTCTCCTTCTTCTTGAGGAAGAAACTAATGATGAAATATATGGCAAGGACAAGGAGGACGAGATATATGCACTTGACTGGTGTGTTCCAGTAGAAAGGAGGAGTGATGACAATGGTAAGTGTCACCTCGTCGTCATTCCATATACCGTCATTGTTGGCAGCCCTAACGTGGAGCACGTATGTGCCAGGAGAGAGGTTGGTGTAAGTGGCACTATGTTCATGAGTAGGAGTGTTCCAGTCCTCCTCCAATCCTTCGAGATAGTACTGGTACAGGTTATTCTCTGGCGTGAGGTAACTCATTGCAGAGAATGATATACGGAGTGAGTTCTCCTTGTATGAGAACTCCACCTCATCCACGCTATTGAGGTTGTCACTGAGATTGTCGCTACCCACGAGTACAGGCTTACCAAAGAGTTCAATACCTGTGAACACAACCTTTGGATCAATCACATTACCCCTCATTCTTGACGGATTGAACGAAGTGAATCCATGTGTAGTACCGAGGTATATCGTTCCATCAGCACTTTTGCACACCGTGTTCTGTGTGAAATCGATGTTGTCAATACCATCACCACCCTTGTACTCACGCACCACTTCATTAGTGGTTGTCGAGAACGCTAAAAGTCCAGCCGTGGTAGCCAGCCACAGGTCACTACCCTCGCCCTCTATGCTATTGACATTCGGATATGTACCACGAAGTTCGATGGAAACAAACTTGTCGTTCTTCTTATCATATTTGAATAAACCGAATGACGTTCCGAGCCATAACTCACCACGCACATCCTCATAGATGCAGTTGATGGCAACCTTAGCGTCATATTTCTGCTTATTGGATGTGAAGTCCACGTATTTCTTCCATGATCTCTTATCACAATTGTAGCGATAAAGGCCGTCATCATCAGCACAGAACCACATGTTACCATTCTTATCCTCCTTGATATCAATAATCACATTGGATGTCTTCTTTTCTGGAGTCACGAGACCAGATACCGGGTCGAACGTAAGGATATGACTGAACGTACCAATCCATATCTTGCCGTCCCTGCACTTATAGATGGAATAAGCACTCACACCATAGGTCTTACCGTCAGTGCCTTGGAAAGACTTGTAATGCTTCTCTGCACCAGTCTTGACATTAATGATATCGAGACCCGTGGAGTATGTACCGACGTACAGGTCATCACCATCAATGAACATACCATGTACGTTCCTCTTCTGCTTTGCGCCCTGTGGCTCATAGGAGCGGAACTGATTTGTCGCCTTGTTGTATGATGACAATCCACCATCATCACTACCTATCCATAGAGTGCCATAGGCATCCTCTCGAATGTTACTGATGACATTGCCATACACAGAGTTACGGTAGGAAGACCGAGTGAAGTTAGTGAAATTGGTAACCTTTGGGTGAGTATATTCCAAACCACAGTAGTATGTACCAACCCACATAGCACCCTCCTTGTCAAGTAAGATAGGATATGTGTAGCAGTCAGCAAGAGCGTATGGCGAAAGTTCATCCTGTCCATAGAAATGAGGCACAGAAGTTTTTGGATCGAAGATGCAAAGCCCCTGATCGGAACTGATGAACAGCTTACCTTCCTCACTCTTGGTTATCCAGTGAATATGGCTAAGGTGTTCTTCATCCCTTTTTACTCCATAGGTAAGGTTTCCTGTTTTTGTATCGTATTTCAAGAGTCCTGAATTCCATGAACCGAACCATATTATGCCATCCCTACCTTCCTCGATGGTTATTCCGCCGAAGTAGATATTGTCCCCTGTTAGGTTGTTCACCTTTACAGGTTCAAACCTATCAGCCTTACGATTGAGCTTTACAAAGTTATTCTTATTCCAGTTGCTTGCCACCCAGACCTCATCCTTGCTTGTCACGAGCAGGGACGCCGCCGTCATGTCACCATCAGGAAGAGGGTAATGTTTCAACTCCATCTTCTTGTCTATGCAATATACGCCTTGGTCAGAAGTGGTAATCCAGATGTTGCCTTGCTTGTCAGGCATAATCCTTGTGATAACACACGTAATGCCGAATCCGTCCTTGGTTGTCTTATCGAAGCTGGCAACGCTATCACAACGATGCGAATAGAAGATTAGTCCATCATTCGTACCAATCCATACCGTGTCGCCAATCTCGCATAAAGCCGAACAGCTCGCCTTTGTCTTAGGTCCCCTCGGACATGTGAAGTTGTGCCCATCGTACCTCGCTATTCCATATCCAGTACCTATCCAAATATAGCCGTACTTATCCTGCATCAATGCACGTACATTGTTGCTGGGTAGTCCGTTCTCAATGTTGAGATGCCGGAACTTAAGTACTTTTGAATATTGCGCAGAGACACTTGTGTGACATAGGAACATCACACACATAATGAACACTTGAAACAGTTTGGTACACCCACGTTTGTTCATCATCTATTACGGTATTTGAGTAGCTGAGCCTCAGCCCTGCACTACTTGTAGATTTTGAATACGTTATTTATAGTCCTCATGTTTGCACATATCACGGACGTACAAACACTCGGCAAAATTACACATTCATTTTGAAATGCGGAAACATTATCAATAAAAAGTGTGAGTTTTAAATACAAAAAGACTAACAAGAGGAAAAATTCAGCAATGTAACGATGATGATGTAAAAATAGTCCAACGAACTTCAGTTTAGATTTTTTTCACACACGACTTGCCATATTTTTTAATTCTTTGCATAAATAATACCAAAACATTTGAGGCGAAAGAATCGCCTCAAAAAATCTAAAGCCAAAATGAAACCAACATTACTAACACTATCGTTTATGGGTGCAATGATGATTGCAGACAACGTCAATGCACAGGAATCGGCTCTAAAAGAGCCAGTAACAAAACTAACAGACCTCACCATCATGAAGGAATACGACATGACGCTTCCTTTCATCGTGGGTAAGTCGTATGAAAACAAGACAGTGTCCGTCACCCTTGAAGGCATTTACGACGCTCTCGGCACAACATCCGCAGAACTCGACTCCGTTGCTTCCGACTACACCTTCACAAGACTCATGAACACCATGAAGGAGACAGACGATGCCATCCCAGTATATTCATGGAGCGACGACCTTGCCAAACCAGAGGATGCTGCAGGAGGTAGCTGGTTCGGAACTTACTACCAAGATACGGACGACGGCACAGACCCCGTCTACATTGGAAATGCGCCAAAGGGATGGGGAACAGGAAACAGCACATTCTACACTCAGGAGATAAAGCTTAACGACGGCGAGTTCTCCTTCACTACAGGTCAGTACCCTGATGGCATGAAGGAAGGCGACGTGTTCACATCAATCCTATACATCATCAATGGCAACAAAGCTGCTGCCGTGACGCTCACAACCAATGTGTATGTGCCTGCAATTCCTCCTTTTGCAGAGCTGACCTGCGTGGGCGACACAACCATAGCCGTCACGGCAGAGGTGAGCAACGACTATATGACCAAGAACATACAGGTGAACATAGAGAAAGTATATTCACTCCTTGGCTGTCAGGCTTCAGACATCAGTGAATTGTTCGCATTCTCCGATGAAGGCATTATCTCAAACGAACATACTGCCGACTACGGAGGCTTCTTCTTCAACGAGAACGGTTTCATCGACAAGTGGGATGGCAACGGCACATTCTATATCACTGCCGCAGGTCTCCCTGACGGTAAGTTTGCCATCGGTCAGCGTCCTAACAGATTTGACGACGTAACGGAGGGAAGCAAGTTGCAAGAGGCTGATTTCCTCTTCATCTTCGAGAACAACTACTACAAGGTACACCTCGCATACACAGTCATCCCTGCCGTTCCTCATGACGAGGTTACTCTCACACTCAAGTCAAAGGAATACATCACTAAGCAGATTGTACGTCACGACACGGATTATCCTGTAAATGCAAACACTGCACTCGACCTCGATTACATTGCTTCCGTCATCGGCACAAAGGACTTCACAATATATTCCGACACGGTATATACATACCCAACCGACCTTACAAAAAAGGTAGGTATGTCCGACAAATACAACTGCGACCCACGCCCAGGCTTCTGGTTTGGTTCTAACGTTGTAGGTGAAGGCGATTACCAGGACTGCGTGACAGCAGACGGATGGAGCGGTTCATCCTCATTCGGTGTATCATACGTAGAAGGCGAGCTTGTCTGGTTCCGTTACCCTGGCACACACAATGCAGGCGACACATACAATGCCAATCTCTATTTCGTGAATACGGAGACAGGCGCATATATGCAGTATATAATTAACGTGAGTTCGACGAATTTTACGGCTTAAAAAATTGGTGATTAGCGAAAAATGTCGTAACTTTATAGTACTAAATAACAACGTATTACAAATAATAATCGCTATGATCACCGAAGATAAAGTTACAGAAATTTTCTGTCTTGCCGATGACTTTTGCAAGGTATTTGACTATCAAATGGCAAAATATACGTTCAAAGCAACGAAAAAACGTCAATATCACCGTAATGGAAGAAT